>NYYH01000013.1 GCA_002686705.1 Bacteroidota bacterium | reverse complement strand
TGCAAGGAAAAATAACAAGAATATTTTTAACGAGCTTTTCACTACATTTGATGGTCATAATTTCATAACGGAAATATCGGGTGCTAAATAATTACGATACTTTTTTTTTTAAATCTACAAGGAATTATTATTATTAATCAGTGTTGTAGATACAACCTTCAATTATACTAAGCCTCTGTTAACTTGTATTTAGAAAATGAGTTATTTTTTCTTTGTTTGATGAAGAAAATTATTGCATAGCCGTAGCTGCGGAATTATTTTATAAAGAAAAACAAAGGGAAAAGAAAGATTTTATATTATTGTTCTAATTTATCAGCCAGAGCATGTGAGAATCTGCGGTTTAAAGTACATACACAGCTTCCGCTACCATGCTCGTGGTTATGGTCTTTATGTTCTTCCATTTCCATCATTACTGTGTATGAATTTTCATTTGCTATACAACCCGTTGAGCCGGTAACATTGTTTGAATGGTCAATAGGAAATAATCTGCCTTCATGAATTGTACCCCAAATAGGAATGTTTTTAATTTCAGAAGCCTTACAGCTAATGGGGTTATCAGCCAAAATGGTAAAGTTGGCTAGTTTACCAGTCTCAATACTTCCTACTTCTTCTTCTAGTCCTAGCGAATAGGCTGCTTCAATAGTAACCGCTTTTAAAGCACCTTCACGGCTCACCCTTTGTTCTTTTCCTGCAACCCTACCTGATCTTGTTGTACGATTTACCCCACAATCCATTAAAAATAATGGTTGCCCTGGAGCCATCGGCATATCTGAGTGATAAGAAAAAGAAATATGTGCTTTCTCTACATCGGCCATCCTTACCATATTGTCAGCTCGCTCCGGTCCTAAACCTTCCTTGCTATACATATCGGCTAAAGCTGTAACATAATACGGGTTACCGCTAACAATAGCTCCTAATCTTTTAATTCGTTTTACCTGATCTTTATCCGATACTGCGAAATGAACTACTACCATACGGTGGTCGTAACGAGGGTTTCTTCGCATATTAGCTTCTAAATTATTTAAAAGCATATCTAGTCCTGCATCACCATTTACGTGAATATGAATCTGATATTCTGCATCCCAGTAAACCTGAAAAGCTTGTGCAAATATATCAGGGTCCATAATCCATTCGCCTTTAAAATTACCATTTATGTATGGATCACGAAGTTGAATGGCTAAGGAGTAAATAGCTCCATCGGCAAATAATTTTACTTTTTTCGGAAGCATGGTAGTCATACCATGACACCAGTCTAAGGTTTTTTCTGTTTCCAAAATTGTATTTTCAGGGTAAAGGCCGAAGATAGATTTACCATCAGGAATAAAATAAAAGCGAAAAGGGCTAGATGGTTTTGATAATACTGCATTTTCTGCTTCTTGAAGTTTCTCAGAGTATAGTCCTCCTGGCTCACAAGCCAAGGTTACTCCATTGGTATGGTAAAATTTCTGAGTAAGTTCCAGTCCTTCATGAAGTCTTTCGGGGGTGGCTAAATAAGGTATTGTTTTAGGCACAATAGCAAACAGTCCTTGTTCCCAAAAATGACCTTCCGATAAATTAGATTGTTCTTTAGCTGCCTTTGAAAATTTACTTACAAAATCCTCATCAATACCTAAAGTATTTAATGCGTATGAATTCAAAAAAAATTCGTGACATGACCGATGCCATATAATGATTGGACGGGTAGAGCTTAGTTTATCTAAGTCAGAGCGAGTTAATGGACCATGAAAAGATGGATGATATCCCCAGCTAAAAAGTAGTTCGTCTTCTGTTTTTAATTGCTTATTTGCTTCCTTTAAGCGTTGTCGATATTCTTCTTGATTATTGGCAGCAAGCGAGGTTTTGTTGGGCAATACCCAGTCTTCAATAGCAATAATTTCAGACATCATAGCTAAACTGCTTAATAACGGGTGGTCGTGTTGTGCAATTAAGCCGGGTATAATTACTTTGTCATCAAAAGTATTATTAATGGTATATTGCTGGTCTCCTACAGCAGCTTTTAGTTCCTCCAGTGATCCAACTGCAAGTATCTTATTTCCAACAACGGCCACTGCTGAGGCTTTCGGTTTATCGGGATCGAGAGTAATGATTTCTTTAGCAGTATAGATAGTAACTTTTGGTCATTATGAACTGGAACTCCCCATTCTTCATCGTGATATATAGTATCAAGATGCCTGTCGCCTGGCCATGGACATCTTTTTTGTTTTGATTCAATCATAATCCCCCTTTATTTATTATTAGCTTTAATGTTACAAATATAAAATACTTTATAAAAAAAATCCCGGCATAACCGGGATTTTAATGGTTCACACAATTACTAACATGTATTTCTAAATTACAAATTTGCTGGCATAATTTATTTATTTACTCGTAGCATTATTCAAATTCTGAACCAGATATATAGTGTTGAAAGGGATATCATCAATGAATGATTCTTGTTCAAAGTCAAAATCTTTTTCAATAGCTTTCAAATAGTTTGCTTCTGCTGATATGTTGTTGGTATTAAATGGTATATCATTTATATATTCTTCTTCGTCAAAATAATAGTTTACCATTGTCGCTAGTTTGTTGTTAGAAGCTAAGCTATTAGAACAAGTAGGCGTTTCGTATATCTCACATTTTTCTGATTCTAAAAAGTCAGTTGCCACTGTAAAAATATGTGATGATAATACAATTGTTATAGTTAAGACTAGTGTTGATATTGTTATTAGTGTTTTCATGTTTAATACACTTTTGAGATTCTGATTCATAGTTAGCCATATTCGTGCCAAAGTTTCTAATACGCACTAAATGAGAATATAATGAGTGCTAACTGGAAATGATGTGAGACTAATTAGTGCTATTTTTCGAACATATTTTGTGCGTAAACGAACACCTTTTCGTTGTTCATTATGGATAGTTAGCTGATCACTAAAATTAATTTGAGTAATACTGTTATCATAGCTGACAGGTGATAATTAGTGCCCTAACACTATTACTATTTCACCTTTTATAGTATTATTAGTGAAATGTTTGATAACTTCAGTTAGCGTCCCACGTATTGTTTCTTCATGAAGCTTGGTTAATTCTCGAGAAACTGACACCTTCCTGTCAGCACCAAAAAACTCACTTAGCTGCATTAACGTTTTTAGGAGCCTGTGAGGGGATTCGTACAAAACGACAGTACATGGAAGTTGGGCTAAAGTTTTGAGTCTGGTTTGTCTTCCCTTTTTGTGTGGAAGGAAACCTTCAAAGAAAAATTTATCTGATGGGAGGCCAGAATTAACGAGTGCTGGAACGAAAGCTGTTGCACCCGGAAGACACTCAATTTCAATATTTTCAATTATACATTTACGGATTAATAAAAAACCGGGATCAGAAATTGCAGGTGTGCCTGCATCAGTAATAAGTGCCATTGTTTCACCGTTGGCAATACGTTTGGCTATATTATCAACCACTTTATGTTCGTTATGCTGGTGATAAGGGCTCATTCTTGTTTCAATGTCAAAATGTTTGAGTAGTTTTCCACTATTGCGTGTATCCTCAGTAAGTATAAGATCAACTGATTGTAATACCTTAATAGCTCTAAACGTAATATCATCGAGGTTACCAATTGGAGTTGGGACAATGATTAATTTTGACATATTAAAATTATTATCTGATGTATATACGGTGGTTATTTAAGTTTTCAAATATAGGCGTTAGTTAATTTTCCTTTCAAGAATCTCTTTCAGTATAATATAAGCCTCATTTTCATCGGTCCATTGAAACTCAATTTTAAGTTCAAAAAGATAAGTATCAACACCCTTTTTGGTTGGAAGTTCATTAATATCGTCTAGTATTTTATTATATCTGCCCAAATCACCATTAAATAATTCGTTGATAAAAAGAAACTTTTCGTTAATTCCAATGGCCTCTCTTATATTCGATATATTTGATTTTTGAATTTTATCAGCGATACTTTGCTCATCTTTTATTTGGTATTTTTCTGCAACTGGATTATCGGTGCTGGCAGAAAATAATTCGTATGCAGTTTGTTGTATAGAATTTTGAATTACATCTGGTTCTTCTAATTCATCCTCCTCTTTATTTACTGTTCCTATTTCTTCCACTATCGGAGGTGGAGCCTGTTTTGTCTTAGGTTCCGCTGCAATTGGTTGAGTTGTTATAACAGGTTTAGCAATCTTTGATTCCTCAATTACTTCTTCTGTTTCATTAACCTCAGATGATGGTGTCACAATTTCTTCTTCTACAGTTTCTTCAATAGTAACTTCATCTTCTTCCTTTAATTTCTCATTAGTTTTGGGTTCAGGAATAATTATGTTGTCTTTCTTTAAATCAGCATTTTTATTAACTAATGGCTCAAGATCAAAAATCATTTCATAAAATTCAATAGTTTTCTGCTTGAGCATATCAATATCTAACGAGTGAATATTATACCCGCTCCTTTTAAGCCTATTAATATGTGCATTTAAAGTATCAATTTGCGTGCTTAACCTGATAATTATTTTTTCTTTATCCATTGGTAAAAAGTTCCTTATTTTTGTAAGCCAAATAAATTTTTGAACAATAAATAAAATAAACGCATTTTTATTTGGTATAATGCTCAAAAGTAAAAAGAATATCAATAATTAGCTGATGTTTCTTGAAAAAGACAAGAATTATTCTGTAAAATCAGGATGGATTGAGGTAGTTTGCGGATCTATGTTTTCAGGCAAGACTGAAGAACTGATAAGAAGATTGAACCGTGCAAGAATAGCAAAACAGAAGGTTGAAATTTTTAAACCAACGGTTGATACAAGATATGATGAAGAACAAGTCGTGTCGCATGATTCCAATTCTGTATCTTCTACGCCAGTTGAAAATGCTACTCAAATATTGTTTTACGCAGAAGATTTTGAAGTAGTTGGTATCGATGAGGCACAGTTTTTCGGAAACGAGCTTGTGAATGTTTGTATTGAACTAGCTGCCAAAGGTAAAAGAGTGATAGTAGCTGGCCTCGATATGGATTATTTAGGCAACCCTTTTGGCCCTATACCAAATCTAATGGCAACTGCCGAGTATATTACCAAAGTACATGCTATTTGTATGCGTTGTGGTAACCTGGCTAACTATTCGCATCGAATTATTAAGAATGATAAACTTGTAGTCCTTGGAGAAAACGATGCGTATGAACCTTTATGCCGTAGTTGTTTTCAAGAAGCTCTTAAGGAAAAGTAGCAAAGCAGATTTACTTATTTGTTTCTCCCAAGACCCATATTTTTTCATTTACCAATTTTATTAATTTTGCTTCTCATTAAAAAAAATAATTGCATGAAGAAAATCTTTTTTATACTCGGATTAATATTAAGTATACAACTTGTAGGTCAAACTGAAAAACCTGAGACCATTGCGGTTATACATACAACATTAGGCGATATTACGGTTAAACTTAATAACGATACACCTCTTCACCGTGATAATTTTATCAAACTTGTTAATGAAGGATGGTACGAAGATTCACCTTTTCACAGGGTTATTAATAACTTTATGATTCAGGGTGGTCATAACAAAGACGGTAAAGTTGATCCAGGATATACTATTAAGGCTGAGATTCTTCCCAACCACTCTCACAAAAAAGGGGTACTAGCTGCAGCACGTATGGGTGATCAGGTAAATCCAGAAAGAAATTCCTCAGGATGTCAGTTTTACATTGTACAAAACCAAAGAGGTACTCCACATCTTGATGGTGGATATACTATTTTTGGAGAGGTTATTATGGGATTAGATGTTGTTGACAAAATTGCTGCTGTTCAAACAGGAAGAGGAGATGTTCCTGTTGAAACAGTTACAATGAAAATAGAAATAGAAGATTAATAACTTTCTATAATAACTGTAAATTACGGTTATAAATAAGGAGTGAAAATGAAAGAAAGAATAGGAAACCTACTTAAAGATGTGAAGGCATTTAATGCGAATAATATTGAACAATTAGAAGATTTCAGAATAAAATATTTAAGCAAGAAAGGTGTAATCACAGCCTTATTTTCCGACTTCAAAAACGTTCCTCCCGAGCAAAGAAAAGAAATAGGACAATTGATAAATGGTTTAAAAATCACAGTTCAAGAGAAAATTGTCTCATTAAAAAAGGGGTTTGAAAATACTAACGAAAGTAAAGATAAACCTGATCTTACACTTCCTTCAGATTCACCGTTAGGAGCCAGGCACCCTTTATCAATTGTACGAAATAACATAATCGACATATTTGCACGCATTGGGTTTACCGTAAGTGAAGGACCTGAAATAGAGGATGACTTCCATAATTTTTCAGCACTTAACTTCCCTTTGGACCATCCAGCACGTGATATGCAGGACACATTTTTTATCGAAAAGGATCCTGATATTGCCCTTCGTACTCATACTTCTTCTGTTCAAGTAAGGGTTATGGAAAACACTGATCCCCCAATACGTACCATTTCTCCTGGGCGGGTTTTCCGTAATGAGGCTATCTCTGCAAGAGCCCACTGTATTTTTCATCAGGTGGAAGGATTATATATTGACACAGATGTATCATTTGTCGATCTTAAACAAACCCTTTACTATTTTGCAAAAGAACTGTTTGGCGAGGAAACAAAAACAAGGTTTCGCCCTTCTTACTTTCCATTTACTGAACCTTCAGCCGAAATGGATATATCTTGCAATATTTGTGGTGGCAAAGGTTGCAATATTTGTAAATATACAGGCTGGGTTGAAATATTGGGCTGTGGTATGGTTGATCCTAACGTTCTTGATTCTTGTAAAATAAATAGTAAAGAATATACGGGGTTTGCCTTTGGAATGGGTATAGAACGAATAACAATGCTCAAATATCAAATAAGCGACCTACGTTTATTTTTTGAAAATGATGTACGATTTCTTGAGCAGTTCAAATCATCGATATAGAATCTATACATCAACAATATCGGCATCTTCTGCATCATCACTAATCCATTGCCCTAATTTTTCTTTTGCGCGATTTCTAACTTCGGGAGTAATATATTCCTGGGCATTACTTATAGCATAGGTTAAAAATGCAATATCATCAGTAAATCCAATAGCAGGAATTAAATCTGCAACCAAATCCGTAGGAAGTATCAAATATCCTAAAGCTGCCATAAATACTAACCTTATCTTTATAGGTATCTTTGAATCGCTTATCAACATATACATAATGAGCACATAGTAGATAACTTGCGACCCTATTTTTTTACCAATAACTCTGAGTTTATTGAAAAGTTGTACCTCATCATAATACCCAATGTAGTGCTGAAGATTAGATAATAGTTTCATTTAAACGTTAACGAATTTTGATTTGATTTGTTTCTTTCACTACAAACTATCTTTAGAGAGACGTCTATTAATATACTCCAATTCATGTAGTTCATTGGTTTCGAGCAGGAGGTCCATATCCTTGAATTGCCTAATATTAAAATCAAAAACAGCAGTAATGTTTGGTATTGTCCTAAGCCTGCTTGCAATAGATTTTATTAACTGATAATTTACAGGATTTTTAATAAGAAAAAAATAATCAACAGTCTTTTGTGATGATATTAAGTTGCTATTTTCTCCTTTATTACCGATTAAATAATAGAATGTACGACTTACCTTATCTGCAAAATAGTACCACGAAAAGCTACTTTCTTCAACAGAAGGAAGAGCAAAAATCAAGTCTTCATATTTGACTAAATCAAGTGCTAGGTCGAGGTTTATGTGATAGCACAAATTGTAATCCTTTAAATGACTTACAATGGCAAGAATGTGATATTCTTCAAAATAATCAATATTCTTCGATAACTTTTTTGACATCCGCAATCAATTTGATAACAAAAGTAATCATTAATAATTGGGTGAATAGTAAAAATCCACCACTCACCGAATAATCAACGCCATTCACCTAATAATCATTTCCAGATAGTATATCTACATTTATTTTTGCTGATAATTAATTACTTTAAAATTAAGAAAATGAAAACTCTAGTAAAAACCACCTCGCTAATTGTTACACTAACAATACTATTTTCATTAAATCTCAACGCTTCAGTATTTAACTTTACAGAAGAAAAATATATTGATGATATTCCTTTTAACACAAATGAAGTTTTTACTAATATTATATCAGAACAAAATCTCGCAGAATTTAATTTTGAAGATGAAGAGTATATTGAAGATATTCCGTTTAATACAGAATGTGTAACCAGTGATTGTCTATACAAACAAGCTGTTTCTATTGATTTTCAACTTGACGAAGACAGATATATTGATGATATACCTTTTGACACTGAATGTATTTCTTCAGATTGTTTATATCAAAAAGCTATGTTAATAGATTTTGATTTTGAAGAAGAAGGAACTATTGATGACATGAAAATTTAAGGTTATTGATTAAGAACACGAATAATAAATAACTATAATTGTTTATTGGAATATGAGAATAGTACAGCATTATAATTTTGCCAATTATTACAACAAAATGATTAGCAAATAGTTATTTAAAAGCAACTAATGAGAATATTAGACGGATTCGAACTGAATAAAACTACCGTATGAATATATCTATACAAAAACTGAACAAAGTATATGATAACGGTAAACATGCCCTCAATGACATAAACCTTGAGATTGAAAGCGGCATGTTTGGTTTACTAGGTCCAAATGGTGCAGGGAAATCAACGCTTATGCGAATATTAGTTACACTGATGAAGCCTACAAATGGCGAGGTGTATATCAATGAACTTGACCTGGGAAAAAGCAGAGGCGAAATAAGAGAAATGCTAGGATACCTTCCACAGGACTTCAGATTTTTCACAAAACTTCGTACATGGGAATTTCTTGATTACGCAGCACGACTTTCTGGAATGAAAAACAAAAAACAACGCCTTCAAAAAGTTGATTTGTGGTTAGAAAAAGTTGGATTATTCGATGTACGCGAACGTAATGCAGATCAACTTTCGGGAGGGATGAAGCGTCGACTTGGAATTGCCCAGGCGCTAATTGGTGATCCAAAAATACTTGTAGTAGATGAACCAACCACTGGTCTTGATCCAGAAGAAAGAATCAGGTTTAGAAATATAATGTCTGACATTAGCAGGCATGATGCAATAATTGTTCTGTCAACCCATATTGTTGGAGATATATCAAGCATTTGTCAGGGAATGGCTCTGTTAGATAATGGAATACTTAGTTTTAATGGATCTCCTGAAGAACTTATCGATAAAGCCAAAGGACATGTTTGGCGCATAAATACATCAGGTACCGAGTACGATATTTTAAAACACAAATATCCAGTTATCTCTACTATACCAACTGATGCAGGATGGGATGTTCAGTTTGTTGCTGATAGTGTTACAGATTTTTATGCTGAAGAGATTGAGCCTACACTTGAGCATGCATATGTATATTTTATGGAATATTTGAGTAACAAAAACTAACATAGATGATATCAATTCATAAATTACTAACGATTGCTCATTACGAGATGCGTACTTTGCTACGTGGTTGGTTTTTTAGAATTTTTGCAGGACTATCTATTTTTTTCATTGGTATCTTTAACATAGCCGCTAACATAGCACAAAGTGGAGCTCCGTTCATTTACAGAGCATTACCTGCTTCATTACCCTATACAAATCTGCTACTACTAAATCTGGGCCAGGCTATTGTTGCTGTGTTTCTTGCATCTGAGTTTTTAAAACAAGACAGAAAAAACGATACTATCGAGGTTATTTATGCACGATCGATGACGAATGCTGAATATATCCTTGGTAAAGCATTTGGAATATTAACTGTATTTCTAATTTTAAACCTCATTATCCTTATAGAAGGAATAGGTTTTTCGTTTCTAAGTAGTGATGCTTCTCAGGGAATTTTTGAATATTTATATTACCCACTTCTTATAAGTATCCCTACTTTGGTTTACATTCTTGGCCTATCATTTTTTGTGATGATAATCACTAAAAATCAGGCTGTAACTTTTATACTACTATTAGGATATATTGCCGTTTCGGTATTCTATCTTAATACTAAATTCTATCATGTTTTCGACTTTATTGCATACCAGGTCCCAATGATGAATTCAACAATAGGGGGTTTTGGAAATTTTAATGAAGTACTAATCCATAGAGGTATTTATTTATTTATTGGTATTGCTTTAATTTTTTTCACTATAACAAAACTCGACAGGCTTCCCCAATCAAAAAAATTCACATCATTTCCAATTTATATATCACTTTTCTTTCTATTAGCAGGTGCATATACTACTTATAGCTATATTGACAATAAGAAAAGTATAATAAGATTCAAAAAGCAGCTCATAGATTTAAACAACCAATATTTTAACTATGCAAAAGTTAACGTTGATTCTTGCAATATCAACTTATCACACGTTGGTACCCAAATCGAAGCAAAAGCGAAACTTACTGTCACAAATAATCACAAGCAAACAATAGATACTCTCATCTTTAGCCTTAACCCATCTTTAAAAGTTAATAATGTGAAAGTTGACAGCCTAAATGTGCCAGTAATCAGAGAATTACAACTACTAAAAATAGTTGTCCCAGGAGGAATAACACCTAATGAGAAGCAACAGATTACTTTAAATTACGCAGGTACAATTAATGAAAATACATGCTTTCTGGATCAAAACCTGGAGGATTTCAAGGACAACTTTTCATTTGAGATTTTCAGGATTAAAAAGCGATATGCTTATCTTGATAATGATTTTGTTTTGTTAACACGTGAAGCACTTTGGTATCCAATTGCAGGAGTGGGATATGCATCAGAAAGTCCTTCAAGTTATACACCAGGATTTACCAATTATTCATTAACCGTTACTACCGATTCAAATTTATATGCTATTTCACAGGGTACTAGCACACAACCTGAACCAGGCGTTTTTCAGTTCTACACTGATGTTCCATTACCCCAAATTAGCTTACTTATTGGCGATTATATTAACTATTCAGTTAATGTTGACTCAATTGATTATAACTTATTTACAATTGCTGGTAACGATTACTACAAAGAGTATTTCAACGATATAAACGATAGCCTTCCCGGAATTATTAGGGACCTGAAAAATGAGTATGAAACACAAATAGGATTTGAATATCCGTTTAAACGTTTTTCGCTTGCCGAAGTACCGGTTCAATTTGCCCTCGATAAACATATTTGGTCACTAACAAGCGATGCAGTTCAACCTGAAATAACTTTCTACATTGAAAAAGGTGTCGTATTGGAAGAAACTGATTTCAAAAAACGATTGAGAAGAACAGAAAGGAATATGAACAGAAACAATGAAGAAGTAGGACCACTTGAGTTGCAATCAAGAATATTTAAACGATTTACAAGAGGTAATTTCATGGCTCCTCATAGCGAATGGTATATGTTCCGTGGCATGGACAGAAATACTCTGTCGCTGTTTCCAAACTACCTTACTTTTGTTACATCCTTAGACTCAGAAAAATGGCCTGCCCTAAGCTTGTCATTACAAACTTATTTGAAAGATAGATATTCAAATCCTATTTCCTCCTACCGTTGGTATTTTACCGATCTAAGTAAAAGTGAACGAATAAATCTTGAATTAAAACGAAACTCTCTTGCTGAACATTCCAAATTGCATAAAACGTCTGACAATGACAATGAGAGTATTTCTAATTATGAACTAATAATTGCAAAAGGCAATTACTTATTTTCAGTTTTACGAGCTCGCTATGGTGATGAAGAATTTAATTCGCTTCTCGACGAACTTGTTATTTCCAATAAACAAAAATCTATTAGCCTTTCCTCTTTCGATTCTGCCATGATAAGCAACTTTAACGAGACTATTATTGATAAAGTTAACAACTGGTATTATGAACCTAGTTTACCCGGTTTTCTTGTAAAAGATGTAGAAACCTATAAGGTTATGGTAGGAGAGCATACTAAATATCAAATTAAGTTTAAAATATCAAATCCTGAAGAAACTGACGGCATTATTACCATAAACATCGATCTTTATGATCCGAACGATCGTGGCAGTAATAGAGATAGCCCACCCGATTTCTCGAAAAAAGTCTATATTCCGGCAGAGTCAGCAAAAGAGGTTGGTTTTGTATTTTCTACAGAGCCTGTTAGAATGAATATTTTTACACATATTTCACTAAACCTTCCCAATAACATCATTTATGATTTTGGCGCATTTAATGAAACCAAAAAAGTTACGGTTATTGATAGTTTGGCTAATGGCGAACCTTTTGATAACATGTTAGTTGAAGGTGAAATCATTGTTGATAATGATGACAGTACATTCAATTATTTTCATGAAATCAAAAAGAGCTATTTAAAGACTCTTATAGATGATAAAAAGGATCCTGGATACGGATTCTCAAGAATAAGGTGGTGGAGACCGCCATCAGAATGGCAGAGGGTACTAAGGTCTGGTTTTTATGGCAAATATGTACGTTCTGCAATGTATACTCGTAGTGGTCAAGACGACCGGACCGCTACCTGGACAGCACCAATAAAAAATAATGGATATTATGATGTTTATTGTCATGTTGAGAAAATAAATGTAAATTTTTCAAACATGGGAAGACGTTCAAAAAAATCTGACTACAATTTTAAGGTGTATCATGAAGGAGGTGTTGAAAAAATACATTTGACCGACAGCGATCTTGAGGACGGTTGGAATTATCTTGGAACATTCTTTATTACACCATCAACAGCAAAGGTTGAATTAAGCAATAGTTCAGTTGGCCCAATGATTTTTGCCGATGCAATTAAATGGATAGAAAATTAAAAATAATGATTATGCAAATTGTTAAACCAATAATATTAACATGTTTGTTAATTAGCCAGGGATATTTGTTTTCACAACCCCTGCCTACCAGCGAAGAGAGACTTTTAACTCTTGATCAATCGATGGAAATAGCCGGGCAGAATAGTCCTGCTATTCAAAAATCGAGGTACAATATGGAAAAAAACAAGGAGTATCTGAATGCACAGCTTGCTTCTCTGAAATCTAATTTCTTTCTCAACATTACACCGGCAAGCTACTCTAAAGGAGATGTTTATGATGAAATAACATCAAAATGGTATACTACTGAAAGGAAAGAGGCAGAGGCCAGCCTTAGCATTTCGCAACCAGTTAAATTTACTGATGGGCTGATTACAATTCAAAATGTTTTTGGATATAAGGACAACTATTCAGAATCATCTTCAACAAATGTTACTAAGTCCTTTAATAACTCTCTCTTTGTTAACTATGACCAGCCCATTTTCACATATAACCGATTAAAACTTAACTTGGATAGAATAAGGCTAAACTTGGAAACAGCAACTATGGCTTATGCAATTGAAATGCTAAATATGGAGTATAGAGTAAATCAGGCATTTTACTCAGTTTATCAAAAAGAAACTGCCGTTCAGATCGCAAAAGAAGAATTTGAAAACCAGAAGGTTAGTTTAGAAATAATTCAAAGTAAGGTTGAGGCCGGATTATCTGCAAAAGAAGAGCTGTTACAAGGAGAGTTAAATTACGCAACAAGTCAATCCAGCCTTGATAACAGTAAAGTAGATCTAGAGAATTCACAGGATCAGTTTAAGCTACTAATAGGAATGTCTCTCTTTGATAAGGTTAGTGTTAAATCGGATATAGATTTTAAACTAATTTATGTAAATCTTGAAAAAGCCATAGAAAACGGACTAAGCCAACGACTTGAGCTAACGCAAAGAAATATTGATCTTAAAATGGCAGAGTTTAGTCTAACCGAAACGTCATCTCAAAATGAGTTTCGTGGCGACATAAGACTTTCGGTTGGTATAGATGGTTATAATGAGTCTTTTACAAGTATTTATGATAAAACAACACCAAGTCCTGCGTTTGGTATTACATTTAAAATTCCTCTTTACGACTGGGGCGAAAGAAAAGCAAATATTAAAGCTGCGGAAATTGAAATACAATCGAAGCAAATTGACCTTGAAGATCAGAAAAATAATATTATCATTAATATCCGACAAACGTATCGCAACCTACAAAACCTTGTCAATCAAATTGAAATCGCAAGGCAAAACGAAAAAAACGCACAGCTCACATACGAAATTAACCTGGAGAGATATCAGAATGGTGATCTAACGAGCATTGATCTTCAGCGGTTTCAGAATCAGTTATCAGACAAAAAAACGAGTCTGGTTAATGCTCTCATAAATTACAAACTCGAAATTATAAATATGAAAGTTCAGTCACTATGGGATTTTGAGAATAATACTTCATTTATCCCAAAAGAGCTTCAGGAAAATTTATCAATTGAAAATTAAAATATACTTGTATGAAACGAATTGCTATTATATTATTGATATCCATTGTATTGACATCATGCGATGATGTGACCAAGGATTTGAACAAAGACATTAGTGTACCTGTTTCTGTAACGGAATTAGTTCCTGGTTCACTTGAAGAATACATATCAACAACCGGAACAGTAAACCCGCTTAAGGAGGTTATCCTTAAATCGGAAATTGGAGGTAAATACAAGTTGCTGAAAAATCCTTCAACACGTAAACCATATGTACTAGGTGATTATGTTAAGACTGGCACCGCGATAATTCAAATTGAGGATGATGAATACGAAAATAATATTAAAATTTCCTCCCTTGAACTTCATCTAGAAATATCAAAACAAATTTTTGATAAACAAAAATCTCTTTACAAAAAAGGGGGCGTTACACTAAGTGAACTCAAAAATTCAGAAATCGAATATATAAACTCAAAATACTCCTATGATGATGCTCTCATAAGATTACGAAAAATGAAAATTGTGACACCATTTTCTGGGATAATAGTGGAGTTGCCATATATTACTTCGGGAACAAGAATAGATCCTGGTACTGAGATGGTAAAAATAATGGATTATAGTAGTTTGCTAATGGACCTGAACCTGGCCGTGAAAAGTATTGATGTTGTAAACGTTGGTCAAAAAGTAAGAATAATGAATTATACAATTCCTGATGATACACTTACCGGAATAATCTCGCAATTGTCACCAGCCATCGATCCTCAGTCACGTTCATTTAAGGCGGTTGTAAGTATTAGCAATTCTGATTTATTATTACGGCCCGGAATGTTTGCAAAAGGGGAAATAATTGTAGCATCGAAAGACAGCATAATCGTCATACCAAAAAATATCATCCTTTCTAAACAAAGAGGCAATACCGTATTTGTTATTGATAAAGGACTTGCACAAGAACGTATTATATCCTTCGGACTTGAAAACCCGGAGTATGTGGAAGTTATTTCAGGACTCGAGCCAAAAGAAAAACTAGTGACCAAAGGGTTTGAGACTTTACGTAATAGATCTAAAGTTAAGGTAGTAAAATGATTATCAATTACGAACCAAGATTAAGAAATCAACAGCAAGGACTATGAAAAAACTAACTCAGTTTTCGGTAAATTATCCTGTTACTGTTTCGATGATGGTGGTGGCGATTATCCTTCTGGGGTATATCTCATTTAGCAGACTTGGTATTGATCTGTTACCAGATATAAATGCTCCGCGAATATTCATCGAAATTACTGCGGGAGAAAAGCCTCCCGAAGAAATTGAAAAACAATATATTGAGAATATTGAGGCGCAAAGTATTCGACAAAAAGGTGTAAAGCAAGTAAGTTCTGTATGCATGGTAGGCTCTGCACAAATAACTGTTGAATATAATTGGGGGCAAGACATGGATGAAGCATTCCTTGACCTGCAGAAAGCCCTTACCTCCTACAGCCAGAATTCAGATATAGATGACTTCACTATTAGCCAACACAATCCAAACGCAACTCCAATAATGATTGTTGGAATGCTTAACTCTGAGATTACAGATATGGATGAATTAAGGCTAATTGGAGAAAATTATATTCGTAACGAACTTATACGGCTAGATGGTATTGCTGATGTTGTGATAACCGGTGCTGAAGAAAAGGAAGTGTTGATTGAAACAAACAATTACTTATTAGATGCATATGGAATAACGGCCGGACAGATAGTGCAACAAATACAAAATATAAATAGAAATGTATCAGGAGGTACTATTGTTGAAATGGGAAAGAAATATATTATTAAGGGTGTTTCTCTCATTGATAATATAGACGAACTAAAGGAGGTTATAATTGGTTACAGTCAATCAAATCCAGATGAAAACTCTTTTCAATCAAATAATGAAACTAGTTATGAGAAAATACCTGTATTTCTTAAAGATGTTGCCAAAGTTAGTTTTATAAATAAAAAACCGATTAATATTGTACGCATTAATGGACAACGTTGTCTCGGCTTATCAATTTACAAGGAAACTGGCTATAACACTGTTTCGGCTGCTGATGAACTGTTGGAATCATTTAAAACAATCAAAAAGGCATTACCGGGTTATGATTTCATTGTGATTCAAAATCAGGGACAATTTATCCGTACTGCAATCGATGAGGTTGAGGAAACTGCATTATTGGGTGCATTAATGGCTGTATTTATTCTATATATATTTCTGAGAAGACTAAGGGTAACAGCGATTATCAGTTTTGTAATCCCAATATCAGTTATAGCCACTTTTAACCTCATGTATTTTAATGGATTAAGCCTAAATATAATGACACTTGGTGGTTTAGCTTTAGGAGCTGGGATGTTAGTGGATAATGCAATTGTTGTTGTTGAGAATATTTTCAGAAATATGGAAACAGGAATGACTGTAAAAGAAGCTGCTATAAACGGTACGGCTGAGGTTGGCGGTGCTATTGTTGCCTCTACATTAACTACAATTGTTGTGTTTTTGCCCATCGTTTACCTACACGGAGCGTCCGGAGAACTGTTTAAAGATCAGGCATGGACTGTTGCATTTTCATTATTGGCCTCACTTTTTGTTGCCATTCTGGTTATACCTATGCTATTTAATTTTACTCATGCAAAAAAATCAACAAAAAAAGTAATAAAATCTGTACGTTTTATTTGGTATGGAAAGACTCTATCCAATATCCTTAAATTTAGGTTTGTAGTTATAATAGTTGCTGCGATAATTGTTATAGGCACCATAATGATACTACCATTCGTAGGAAGCGAATATCTGCCTAGGGGAGGAACCAATGAATTTAGTATTGACATAAAACTGAAAGAAGGTACAGAACTCGAAAGGACATCAAAAACTGTCGAAGCAATAGAATTACTAATAAAAGAAACTTTTTTAGATAAAATTGAAACAATTTATACTACAATTGGAAAAGCTTCGACAGAAACAGACAAATCTGTTTTTAAAAACGAGAATACTGCAGTTATTAAAATTAGAATTGCAGAAAGTGCATTTGAGCAATCAGAAGGAATTATTAATACAACTAGCGATTTACTTAGTAAAATTCCGGATGCCGAAATTTCTATTATTCGTGATGAAACAGCCCTAATGTCAACCATGGGAGCTGAAACAGCATCTCTTGTAATTGAAGTAAAGGGCGATGACCTCCAGGAAATCAACAGGATATCTCTTGATATAAAAGACAATCTTGGAAGATTACCGCTTGTAGCCAATGCCAAAACAAGCATTGAAGAGGGCGCTCCTGAAATAGATGTCATTATTGACAGGTACAAAGCTGGAATTAATGACCTAACAGTTGATAATATCAGCTCACAACTGACAGATATCCTGCTGGGTAAAAGCGCAGGTAAATATGAAAACAAGGGTGAGATGAGTAATATTACTGTTAAAATGCCTGACATTAGTAAGTATGAGTTCAACTCAATAACGCTTAAAACTAATGATGGTGAAGTGCCATTATATGAGATAGCTGAGATTAAAGAATCCGTATCTCCAAAACAACTTATTCGTCGAAACCAAAACAGAATTGGTAAAATAAGTGCTGATATCGACAGATCAGTTCCATTTGATATGGTTATTAATGATGTAGAAGTTCTTATAAATGAAGCCGATTATCCTCCCGAATATGAAATAAGTATAATTGGTGAGGAAGAAAAACGTAAAGAGGCCATGTCGAATTTGAGTTTTGCATTAATGCTATCAATAATTCTGGTTTATATGGTTATGGCATCTCAATTTGAATCATTAATTCACCCTTTCACCATTCTGCTTACAATACCATTGGCGGGTGTTGGTGCTATTTGGGCATTTTATTTTCTAGGTAAACCATTGAGTATAATGGCTTTCATAGGAATAATAATGTTAGCTGGAATTGCTGTTAATGATTCAATCATACTTGTAGATGCAATAAACAGATTTCGAGCAGCTGGCAAATCAATACACGATTCAATTGTAAGTGCCGGAGAAAATCGTATCAGACCAATTATTATGACCAGTATAACAACTATTTTGGCCTTGTTGCCACTTACAATTGGCATGGGAGAGAGTGCTGCTCTCCGCTCACCAATGGCAATTGCGGTAATTGCTGGATTAATAAGTTCAACCCTGTTAACACTAGTCGTAATACCTTGTGTTTATTATGTTTTTGAAACAGGGAAAGAATATTTATTTGGTAAAAAGCAATAAAAATGACAGATAATAAAATTACAATACCGGAAGAAATAATATTAACGAAAATTTATTTTATTAGGAAGCAAAAGGTGATGATAGACAGAGATTTGGCTGAGCTTTATGGAGTTGAAACTCGAAGATTAAATGAACAGGTGAAGCGCAATCTTTCAAGGTTCCCTGAAGATTTTATGTTCCAGTTGTCAGAGCCTGAATTTACAAACTTGAATCGCAAATTGCGACATCAAGTTGGGGTGGACGAAGAAAGTTGCCTTTTGTATTTACTGAACATGGTGTATTAATGTTGTCAAGTGTTTTAAATAGTGAGCAAGCGATAAATGTAAATATCCAAATTATGCGAATATTCACAAAAGTTCGTCAAGTTCTTACTGATAACTTAAATGTAAAACTTGAAATTGAAGAAATTAAAAAGAAACTTGAAAATCAGGATAAAAATATTGAACTGGTATTCAGCTATCTTGATGAACTCATAGAAAAGCAAGAAAACCCACTACCAAAAAAGAAAATCGGGTATCAAAGAAAAAATGAATTATAGTTGATAATAGGAATCAGGACATATTATTGACAACTAAATGAATTTTAATGACGCAAAGCAAATGACCATCAATAACAACATATGACAACAACGATAACCAGACAACAATGACAACCATGTTAACAACTACAACCATTTAATAACCATGAGCTTCTTAATCAAAAGGAAAGTACTTATTACCATGCTCTTTACAGGACTTACTATGCTGGGCTGGTTTTCATATAAGCAACTTTCAGTTGAGCTCTATCCAAACGCGCAAATTCCTTTCCTTTTTGTAAATGTTGGAAGCATAATAGAAGTTGATCCTCTATACATGGAGAAGCAAGCCATTATCCCAATCGAAGGGGCTATTGGCACACTTAAAGGTGTTGAAAAGATTGAATCATCAGCTGGGCAACGGCAGGGTACAATTAGAATTTCTTATGATAAATCAACAAACATAAAGTTTGCTTATTTGAAGCTAATTGAAAAAATCGATGGGGTCAAAAAAAACTTACCTGAAGAATTTATGGTACAAGTTTTCAAATTCGATTTGGAGATGCTTAACAATATGTTTATGACGATTCAGGCACGTGGTAGTGGTGGCGTTGATCGGGTAAGAAATGTTGTTGAACGAGAAATAATTAGCAAGTTTAAAAATATTAACGGTATTTCAAATGCTGAGATTTTTGGAGGCAGAGAAAAATCTGTCGACATAATATTAAAAGAAGATGTTTGCAATAGTTATAATATTACACCTGCTAATGTTCGTACAGCCTTAAATAATAACAGTCTTGCAAGAACCTTTGTTGGAAAAGTCACTGAAAATAACCAGTTACATTCGGTAAATGTTGTTTCGGAATTTGTGAACCTTAACGAACTATATGAAGTTGTTGTTAATGAAGCCGACAACATCAAACTAAAAGATATTGCAACAATCCACTTTGGGTTAAAAGAACAGGATTCTTATAGCAGGGTGAATGGTAAAGAATCAGTAACTATTCAGCTAACCCGTGATTCACAGGTAAACCAAATAGAACTCGCTGAAATTGTTAAGAAACAAATTGCCCTGATTAACGAAGAGTTTGGCAGAAAGGATATTGAATTAGTTATTCAAAATAATTCTGCTGACATAATGGAGAAAAACATCGATCTAATCATGCAGCTAGCTCTTATTGGAGGTTTGTTAGCAATATTTATCCTTTGGGTTTTTCTGAGAAATCTCAAACTTGTAATTGCTGTAGCATTGGCAATCCCTATTTCTGTATTTACAGCATTTAACTTCTTTTATGCATACGATGTTACTATCAACAGCTTAACTCTTCTTGGTATGGCACTCGCTATAGGAATGTTGTTAGATAATAGTGTTGTAGTACTTGAAAATATATATCGTTTGGCGGCGAAAAATGTTGACACAGCCACAGCGGTTATTCAAGGAACAAAAGAAGTTGCACGTTCAATAATCGCTGCCACTTTAACTACGGTTACTGTATTTCTTCCTTTTGTATTTTCAACAAATTTCTTTATCGGATTGTTGGGTAAACATATTGGGGTCTCAATAATTTCAACTCTATTGGTTTCACTTGCAGTTGCACTGCTTTTTATTCCAATGATAACTTATGTTTTCCTTAGTTTGAAGAAAGTTTCAAATACAGCTATTTTCCAACGTATATCACATCACAACAGGTTAATTCAAATATATCTGGTCTTTCTGAAAACGAGTATGCGTAATCCCGCCAGAGTAATTCCAGGAGCGCTGGGTGTATTTTTCATAGCACTACTAATAAGCTTGGGCATAAGTACTTTTTCTTCTGAAGAACCGGAAATAAAGGATCTCAAACTTTATGTCACAATGCCGAGTGGAACAACTTTGGAAAATACCGATCTGTTAATTGCTGATGTAGAGAATAAACTCGACAGTCTAAAGGAAAAGAAAGATATCCTAAGCCAGATTTATGAGGAGGAGGCTGTAATAACTGTTACTCTGTCAGATGATTACAGGGATATTAGAAACATGGATGTTCCTGGTATTAAAGATGATATAATTGAAAGTTTGGAAGATTTCAAACAAGCAAGATTTGACTGGGATCCACCGGCAACTGGTAGAAGATTTGGAAGTGGCGGTTTTGATGATGATGACGGCATGGCAAGAATATTGGGAATCGGTTTACAGCAGGAAAAAGTTATTGTCAAAGGACAGGACTTTGATCAAATGCTTAATAAAGCACAGGACATTGAGTATTTTCTGGGACAGCTTTCTTCCATCAAAAACATCAATATTAGGCAGCCTGCTAAACGACCTGAAGTACAGTTAATTTTCGACAAACAACTCATGTCATTATACGATATTCCGGTAACATCTGTATTATCAGAACTTAATTCATTTCAGCCTGAATTTTCAAGTGGTGTATTCTTTAAACAAGGAAATCAGGACTATGATATTCAAATCAAAATGCCAAATATTGACGAAAATATCACTAGCAGAAATATTCACGACCTGAAGACACTCAATGTAAAGGGTGCTAGTGGCTCAGTATTTGAACTACAAAATATCAGCAATTTTAACTTCACCACGGGACTCTCAACAATCAAGCGTACTAATCAGGAAAAGCGAATTGAGATTGTTTATGAATTCTTGGATGAAGTTAATGATGAGAAGGATATTCTTGAAGCTTCTAGAGCAGAAGTGGATGATCTTATTGCCAGTATTAGCATGAGTTCAGATGAGATTGTTGAAGTTATACACGAGGATAGTGCACTTGGAGAATTTGGCTTTTTATTGTTAATGGCTGTATTGTTAATATACATGATCCTTGCTTCTGTTTTCGAATCGTTTACAATGCCGATTGTAATGATGTTTTCAATTCCACTTGCAGCAATTGGTTCACTGATATTGCTTATACTTACCGGTACTTCAATAATGAATGCCAATGTGTTTACCGGTTTCTTAATATTGCTTGGAATTGTAGTTAATAATGGCATAATTATGATCGATTATACACGGATACTTCAGAAACGGGGTTACCGTGAATCAAGAGCTTTAATGACAGCAGGATTGGCAAGAGTAAGACCAATTCTGATTACAGCAATTACCACAATTATTGCATTAATACCATTGGCAATGGGAAAGGCTGAATATGTTACTCAAATAGGTGTTCCTTTTGCAATAACTGTTATTGGAGGTTTAGCCTTAAGTACAATACTAACACTTGTTTTCATTCCAACATTTTATTCAGGCCTTAAATCGTCCATTAGCTGGATGAAGGAGCAGAATATTTTAATTAAGATAATACAAGCTATACTTTGGATTGTTGGCACATACATTATTTATATGGAGGTTGACAGTAAGGTATGGCAGTTAATCTATTTTCTCTTATTAATAATAACTGTTCCTGCATCAATATACTTCATAAAAACAAGTCTGAGAAAAGCAAACGAAAAGCTCATTGGTGATAATCAACCTCTGCGAATAGAGATACGCAATATTGTAAAAATTTACGACTGGGATAATCGTTTTATGCGTGAATGGAAATCAGGATTAAATATTAGAAAGCGGCTTGGTATTCAAAATTCTACAACTACTACAAATATATTTGCTCAACTTTTATGGCAACTACCTGTAATAGCATTCTCATATTACTTTATTTATTACCATCTCGAAAGTGGATTTTGGTATTTTATATTACAGATCGTTTTTTACATTCTTGTTCTGGTTTTTTGGTCTCCGATAGTTACTTATTTTTCTTCGAAACATATTAGCAGGTGGTTAAGAATAATTAACCGATTTGTATTTGCTGTTTTTTATTGGGGATTTCCTGCTGTTGCAATGTATAGTTTCTATGATATTTATTCATTATCCGGACTAGTTATTCCTATGGGTCTTATCTGGTATCTTGCAGTAGCAATAAAAAATACAGCTACTAACTTGCGCAAAAATAAAGTTGATGTAAATCGGGTAAAAGGATTATTCAAGGGTATTAGAAAAATATTCTACAGATTTGTTTTAGTGATACCCTTGCTTGGAAAGAAAAAGACACCATTTAAAGCAGTAACCGGTGTTAGATTCCATATTGAAAATGGAATGTTTGGTTTATTGGGTCCAAATGGTGCAGGTAAGTCTACTTTAATGCGAGTAATTTGTGGAATATTGGAACCCAGTTACGGACAAATCACAATAAATGGGATAGATCTGAAAGAGAAACGTGAAGAACTTCAAGGCCTTATCGGATACCTTCCGCAGGAGTTTGGAATGTACGAAAACATGACTGCATGGGATTTCCTTAATTACATAGGCATTCTTAAAAAGCTCTACGATAAAGATAACAGAAACAGCAGGGTTGAATACGTTTTGAAAGCTGTTCATATGTACGAAAATAAAGATGAAAAAATCGGTTCATTTTCAGGTGGCATGAAACAACGTATAGGCATTGCTCAAATATTATTACATCTACCACGAATTTTAGTTGTTGATGAGCCCACCGCCGGATTGGATCCAAGAGAACGTATACGATTCAGGAACCTGTTGGTTGAGCTTAGCAAAGAACGGATTGTTATATTTTCAACTCATATTATAGAAGATGTAGCAAGTTCATGTAACAGGGTTGCCGTAATGAAAACAGGAGGAGTTGTTTATCTTGGCAAGCCTATTGACATGGCAGATATTGCTAAAGGTAAAATTTGGACACTTAATATGCCCGTTTCTGAATTTGAAAAAATAAGAAACAGATTAACAATTATTTATCACATTCGCGAAAAGGACATAATAAAAGTTAGATGCTTGGCGGATGAGCCACCTGTTGAAGGAGCTCAATCAGTCAAGGCTAATTTAGAAGATGCCTATTTGTATTTGCTAAAGAAGAATGGAAAAGTGGGATTGTGATCAGTGAATAGCTGTGGGAAGAATCTTAAAGATTTAATTATAAAAAATAGAGATCCTTCGCTATCGCTCAGGATAACAAAAAGAGGATTGGAAAGATTTCAAATTACTAAATTATCATAAGTTAATTTATAATAAATGACAGGGAACAAAATACATCTCGCAATAAGTATGGTTCGGTATAACCTGAAAATAATTTTTGCAAACAGGTTTGTCTATTTTATGATAGCTGCAGCTGCATTTTTTTTGCTTATAATAGGAATCATGCTCTTTTCAGAAGAAACGGCAACAGAGGAAGATATATACAATACTCTTATTTTTCCGGGATTGTTAATACTATTTTATCCTGTAATATTCAATATACAAAATGACAAAGATTCACGAATGCTCGAAATAATTTTTAGTATTCCGAATTACAGATATAAAATATACCTTCTTCGGTTTTTTATCAGCATGCTATTATTAGCAGTTGTTCTCCTTTTTATGACTCTCTTTACAGTTTTTACTATTATTCAGGTTCCAGTCTTTTATATGGTTTATCAAGTAATGTATCCTTTGTTTTTTCTAGCTTGTGTATCGTTTTTGTTTACAACACTTGTTAAAAATGCTAGTGGTGCAGCAGTAATAATGGTTATAATTGGATTGTTCTTTTGGATAATGGCCGAACCTTTAGAATACAGCAAATGGAACCTGTTTTTAAACCCTTTTAATATCCCCTCAGATATTAGCTATACAATCTGGACAAACATAGTTTTTCAAAATCGCCTTATGTTGGTAACAGGGTCCGTAATTTCAATACTGTGGACATTGATAAACCTTCAAAAACGAGAGAAGTTTGTCTAAATTTCCTATCATTTTTTAGGATAACACTATTTAGGTAATGTATAGTAAATCCCTGCATCAGGGCCAAGCGGAATACCCAATAATAGCCATGCAACTAAAAGTATTATCCACACAAATAAGAAAGCAATTGAATATGGTAACATTGTAGCAATAATAGTTCCAATACCTGCTTTTGGTTCGTATTTCTGAACAAAAGCAATAATTAGAGCAAAGAAACTCATCATTGGAGAAATTACATTTGTAACACTATCACCAATTCTATACACAACCTGAGATAACTCAGGAGAGTAACCCATTATCATAAACATAGGAATAAAAATTGGAGCGAGTATAGCCCACTTTGCAGATGCACTTCCCATAAGCATATTTATGGAGGCTGCAAGCAATACGAAAAGGATCATCAAAGGTATGAGGCCAATGTTTGCTGACATTAGGAGATTCGCTCCTTCAACAGCTAAGATAATTCCTAGATTACTCCATTTGAAATAAGCTACAAACTGAGCTGCAAAAAATACAAGAACAAAATAAGTTGCAAGTGTTTTCATCGACGATGCCATGCCGTTCATAACATCAGAATCATTTTTAAAAGCATGCGTAGTAACACCATAGGCAATACCCATTGCACTTGCCGTAACAAATAACATTGCAACCACACCTCTTATCAATGGTGAATTAAGTATTGTTCCATCACCCCCTCTCAAAAAACCATCTACAGGAATTATGCCTATAAGCGAAATGCCTACAATAATTATAAGGGTAAGTAGAGCCATCCACAAACCTTTTTTCTCCACCTTGGTAAGTTTACCAAATGAACTTTCACTTTCCGGAATCGTGCCAGTGTATTTTCCTAGTCTCGGTTCTACAATTTTTTCAGTAACAAATGTGCCGGCAAATGCTATTACAAATGTAGAAGCCACCATAAAATAATAATTGGCAGTTGGATTTACTTCATAGCCGGGGTCTAGGATTTGGGCTGCTTCAGTTGATAATCCAGCCAACAAAGGATCAACGGTTCCAAGTACGAGATTTGCACTAAACCCTCCTGAAACGCCCGCAAAAGCTGCAGCCATTCCAGCAATAGGATTTCTGCCAACCGCAACAAATATTACCCCAGCAAGTGGAATCAACAATACATATCCAACATCAGAAGCAACATTAGATAATATACCTGCAAGAACAATTATAAATGTCAACAGATGTCTGTGAGCATTCAAAACCAACAACCGAATTATTGCGCTGATCAATCCACTCTGTTCTGCTATACCAATCCCAAGCATCGCTACCATTACAATCCCTAAAGGAGCAAAGCCTGTAAAATTATCCACCATATCCAATAGAATTCGGTGAATACCATCGTGTGACAATAGATTAACGGTTTTTACAACTTCTTTTGTGCCAGGATGAATAACTTCCCAACCTAAAGCATATCCAATAGCGGACAATACCAGTGTTCCTAATGCAAATAATGCGAAAAGAGTACCTGGATGTGGCAATGCATTACCAATTCTTTCGGTCCAATTCAACATCTTCTGTAGAAGACCTGTTCTCTTTTTTAATTCATCCATAAACAAAAAATAAAGTGCAAAGATAAAATTTGTTGCAACTATTTAATTTATTAATTAGTCCTTATTCAAAGGCTATATTTATAAATTATTATTGATTAAAACAATTTGTTAGTTTTACAAGCACGTTTTTCCAAAATAGAATCTGACAACTAATAATAACTAACTAAAAATCTAAAGACATGAAGAAACTTATTACACTAACCCTTGCAATTTTCTTTTTTGTAAGCATGAGTAACAGTCAAACATTTGATTGGGCTAGATCGGCCGGAGGAGGAGGCTCTGACCAAGCATATGCAATAGCTACTGACAATGATGGAAATAGTTATGTAACAGGATGGTTTTCAGGAAGCGCACATTTTGGTGATATAGTACTTACTAGCACTGGCGATCAAGATGTTTTCCTGGCAAAGTATAATGATAATGGCGAGGCGCTTTGGGCAGTAAAAGCCTATGGACCAGCAAATAATTCTGCAGCTGGTATTACCCTCGACTGGGATGATTTTCCCATAATAACAGGGTGGTTTGCAGAAGCAATTCATTTTGATGACATAATCCTTGAAAGCCATGGAAGTTATGACATGTTTGTTGCAAGATATAGCAGCGAAGGACATGTTATATGGGCCAGAAGTGCTGGTGGTGAAGGTGATGATTACGGAAATAGGTTAACCACAAATTTTGAACACGATGTAATTGTTTCGGGGAGCTTTAGGTATACCGCTCACTTTGGAGAAGAAACTACAATAACCAGCGAAGGTAACAGAGATATTTTTATTGCTAACTATTCTAATACGGGCAATTTTCATTGGGTTAAAAAAGCTGGTGGTGAGGGCGAAGACAGGGCTTATGGTATAATCTGTAATGATGAAGGGGCAACTTATTTTACCGGTGTTTTTAATGGTAAGGCTTTCTTTGGAGAACACGATATAATGAGCAACTCATTTTTGAGTACCTATATTGCCAAAATGGATGGAGGTGGCAACTTCTTATGGGTGCGCAGAGGAACTGGTGGGGCTAACGATTATGCCCGCGGATTTGGTATCAGTATGGACAATGAAGGATATGTTTATGGCAATGGCACTTTTTCGGGAAGGCTTACTTTTAGTGAAGAAACAGTTGAGTCCACGGGAGGACAATATGACTTTGATGCTTATTTAGTGAGGTATAATCATGAAGGTGCTTTTAAATGGATTCGTAAAGCTGGTGGTTATGGAATGGACCAGGGTAGGGATATGTTTACAGATGCAAATGGAAACACATTCACGACGGGATTTTTTAGCAATGAAGCGGAGTTTGGTGATAAAGTTCTAGAAAGCGTTGGCAAATCAGATATTTTTATTGCAAAATATAACTGGACAGGTGAGGTTGTGTGGGCAAAACGAGCCGGTGGTAATTATCTGGACTATGGTTATGGTATCTCACCCGGAAACCCTCAGTCGCTGTACATTTGTGGGAACTTTCAGGAAGACGCTAATTTTGATGATCATGAAATTACGGGCTGGGGGGCATTTGATATGTTTATTGCACGGCTGGATTATGAAAGCGATTTTGTGAACGAATTTAATAGCGGAGGTTTGAGTATATATCCTAATCCATCTGATGGAACGTTTGAGATCAATTTAAATGAGCAACACAAAAGCATTACAGTTAAAATCTTCTCTGCTGATGGTAGATTAGTAGTTGAAAAACAAGTTGCCGATCCTCAAAATCGAATTGAAATAAAAACGGATTTGGTCCCAGGTGCTTATAGCGTACAAATACTGGAACTTGACGTAAGTAGTAAGTTGATTATTAAATAGGGTTATTGCATAAGGCTTATTTTAATTGCTGCTATTTCAAGATTAAATGTCTGAGCAACTACAGATTAATCTTTGATCAGTATTAAGAAATAACGACAATATTATAATAACACTCGTTGTGTGTTATTTGAATTAAACATAAATGATAGAATTAGAAATTAAAGATTATTCAAAAGCCGTTGAAGCATTGAAAAAAGTGCAGATAAATAATTTATTCGCCCGTGCTGTAGTTGAAAATCATGTATCAGGAAAAGTTTATGTGGATAACCCTGATAATCCCACAACTTTCTATGTAGTACACCCATATGGAATGTCCTTGCTATCCGGCAAACACGATAATCAAGATTTTAACAAAGCCTTTAAATACCACGCTTTAAACAAGAATAAAACACAGAATGCCCACGTATGGATGCAGGCTTACCCTGAACAATGGAATGTGGAATTGAAAACATTGTTTTCGAATATCTCTATTAAATCGTCAGAAAATAAGACCAACCAAACAACCAATATCGTAGAACTAAACACTAGGGTAAATTTTAAATTCAACCACGTAAAATACACAGAACTTAAAAAGAAAATAAAGACAACCGAAAGTTCTGTAATTAGGACAACCGAGAAAGAATTTAAATCTATGCGAGGCTCTGTAATACCATCAAATTTCTGGAATAATGCCAATGACTTTCTTATAAATGGAATCGGATTCAGTACGTATTCAGGAAATGAATTGGCTTGCACTACATTCACCTCATTTATAGTGGACAATTTTTTGGAATTGGGAATGGAAACAATTCCAAAGTTTCGTGGAAGAGGTTTTGCCCAATATACCTGTAGCAAACTTATAGATTATTGTTTAGAGAATGATTATGAACCTATATGGGCTTGTCGATTGGAAAATACTGGGTCATATCATTTAGCAGAAAAACTTGGGTTTGACGTATCAATACAAATACCATATTACAGATTGAGTGAATAATCATAGAGAACAACCACAGTATATTGATGGCCCAATCGTAAAGGTAAACTTTATTGACAAAGCGGTTCTCATTGAAAAATAGAGCTATTCACAACAAGACCTAAAATGCATTAAACACGACATTTATTCAAACCCTTAGTAGAAATATTTAATCTGGCTTGCTTTATCTGAGAAATTAAAAATGTAATAATTGAGAAAGACAATACGATGACAACAAATGAGATATTAAAAGAGCTGGAAAGCTATGGAAATGAAGGAACAAAAAAGATATTTCTTAGACATGGAGCTAGAGAACCATTTTACGGCGTTAAAGTCCAAGACCTTAAGAAAATTGTAAAAAGAGTAAAAAAGAATCATGAATTATCTCTTGAACTTTACGCAACAGGAAATTCGGATGCTATGTATCTGGCTGGTCTTATTGCTGATGAAAACAAAATTTCGAAAAGCGATCTTATTCGGTGGGCCAAAGAAGCATATTGGTATATGATAAGTGAGTATACAGTACCATGGATAGCAGCTGAAAGCAAATATGGATACGAATTAGGATTAATGTGGACTGAATCTGATAAAGAAAACATTGCATCATCTGGATGGGCAACCCTTTCAAATTATGCATCAATAGTGCCAAATGAAGAACTCGATATTGTTCGTTATAGTGAACTACTGGATAGAGTTGAAATGAACATCCATAATGCCAAAAACAGAGTTCGATATACGATGAACGGCTTTGTAATTGCAATTGGAAGTCACATAGAAGAATTGACAGAAAAAGCAAAAAAAGTTTCAAAAAAGATTGGAAAAGTGAATGTTGATGTTGGCGGAACTGCATGCAAAGTTCCTTTAGCTACTGATTATATTAAAAAGGTTGTAGACAGAGGTAGTGTGGGTAAAAAACGGAAAGCCGCCCGTTGTTAAGGAAATAAATAAATCTAGCGGTTAATTTATTCTATATCAATTAGACGTCCGTTTCTTTTTATTAAAATAAGCCAAAAATAATGTCGCTAACAACCCAACAATAGCAAATAACGTCAGCATCATATAAAATTGCTGATGCCCTTTCAAACCGGGATTGGCATCCAGGATACGACCCGCAATAGAATTAAAAAACGCATCAGGAGCGTAACCTACAACAGAAATTAATCCCACTGCTGTTCCTGTAAGAGCACCAGAAATTCGCGATTCCTCAAGCAAGGCGAAATAAACACCTCGTAAGCCATATACAGCAATAAAGGTAACTATTATATCGGTAAACATTATTACTGAAACATTTGCATTTGGAGTAAGAAATGAAAGAATAATGTAACCAATCACTAAAAATTCGAAGAGAAAACTGATCACTTTACTTGCTGAAAGCCGGTCGACAAGCAATCCGGCAACGATGGCTGAAACAGCCCTTAGGTAAGAAGCTCCTGAAACAAAATAAGCGGCATCTACCTCGTTCATGCCCAGCAGATCAACAGCGTACAATGAGTAATAATCTAATCCTTTATAAGCACTATAGGCACACACAACAATTATTGCTTGCAACCATACTGTTCGGTTGCGTAGTACCTTGTTAATTCCCTTCCATAGTTTACTATTTTCCTGGGAGGTTTTAATATTTGTGTCTCCAATTAGAAACCATACCAGAATTGAAGCTGCAATTGTGAGGAAAGAATAAAAGTATATTACTGCTTCTAATGCTTTTCTCCTTTCCAGGTCACTTGCGTTTTCAACGTTGTCAGGCATGAAGTTGCTAAGGATATAGACCGCAAGTGTTGCAGCACCTGCTGCTACCAATCCTCTTCCACCATCAAGTATACCAAATGCTTTTCCTTGAGCCAGGTGGCCACCCCAGATTCGGGTTGCTTTAATCATGGCTGCCCAAAAAAGAAAAATAGTAGTTATTCCCCAATATCCAAAGAGGAAAAACAACCCAATCTGGCTGGGAATTTGAGCAAAATAAATACCTCCTAATCCGGTTGCTAAAAGTGATATTGTCATCAGTTTTCTTGCCGAATACCGATCAGCCAATGCGCCACCTGGAAAATAAGCTAACATTGCCATAATTCCATAAACAGCAATGCTATCTCCCAACTGTGTATTAGTTAGCTGAAATACATCCAACATGGTAGGACGGAAGAACCTTGCCACATGAAAAGGAAGACTAAAAATCATTTCTCCGGCGAATACGAGGGAGAAAATAGTTAACCATCTGGACAAAAGCTTAGAGTTGGTAGTATGTTGAATCATCGTATGCAAATATATTGTATTTGGAATGCTTGACGGTATAAAAGAATTTTCGATAGTCTTTTTACTTTCTTGTTCACTTGACATTTCTATTTTAATAATATATCTTTGGGCATTAGAGTTCAAATAGTTACAAAAATTACGCTCTTTGAAATAGGCAAATTATCAGAATGCCGTATGGCATGTTTCTATACAAATCAAATCTAAAACACAATGAAAAAACTAATTACTTACTTAATGCTAGTAGCTCTGCTGGCTAGCCAAACAGCAATTGCTCAGAACTGGACTCAACAAATCAGTGGAACTACAAACAATTTGGCCTCACTCTACTCTGTTGACTCCAATGTTGGTTGGATACCTAATGGGTGGGATTCGATGCTTCATACAATAAATGGTGGAAATGACTGGACTACGCAGACAATTGGACTCGGTCCTACAATTGGGTTTAACAGTATCAAATTCATTAATTCTTCCCTAGGTTATGCTGTTGGAGGAGGTGGTATTATCGCCAAAACAACCGACGGCGGAAGTACATGGTTAGAACAAACAAGTGGAACTACAGAACATTTATTTTCAGTTTACTTTGTTGATTCCAATACCGGCTGGGCTGTTGGTTGGAATGGCATAGTTGTTAATACAACTGATGGTGGAAATACATGGAACACACAATCAAGTGCAACTTCAGATAAATTGTTTTCAGTACACTTTGTAAATGCTAGTACAGGATGGGCGGTTGGCGATTATGGTGTAATAGTCAACACAACCGATGGAGGCAACACATGGAGTTTACAATCGCAACTGCCTGATGTTTATGCTTTGTTGTCTACCTTTTTTGTTAGCACGTCTACTGGTTGGGCTGTTAGTGTTGGAGGTAAGATAATTAACACAACAGATGGAGGAAGTAATTGGTATATACAATCAAGTGGATATTCAAGGTTGAATTCTGTTTATTTTACTGATGCCAGCATTGGGTGGATAGTAGGAGACAATGGTACAATCCTCAATACCACAAATGCAGGAAATAGTTGGAATACCCAAAACAGCGGAACTTCGTATACGCTTACGGCTGTTTGTTTCCCAAACGCCAGTACCGGATATGCTGTAGGCGATAACGGAACTATTTTGAAATATGGAGACATAACGGGGACCAATGATAAATTATTAAATCTTAATAATAAAGTTTTACAGTTTATCCTAATCCTTTTACAACGTCAGCAATTCTTAGAATTAATGATAATATTCAAATAAACGATGCCATATTAAGTGTTTATGATATGCATGGTAAGGAGGTAGGTAATATCACTAATATTAGTAGTAATAAAGTTGAGTTAAATAGAAAAGGACTGAACAGTGGTTTATATTTTTATAGGTTATCAGAAGAAAATAATATCTTTACTGGAAAATTCATTATCAAATAGTATCAACCTTTTCAAATAACAATAATTAAAATTTATCTCATGAAAACTTAAATTACACTTATTTCGTTTCTAGTTGTCGTATTTTCATTTACAGGCATGACGCAAAAAAATGATGTTGGCGAAGCAAAAGAAGCAATTAAAGAATTTAAGGAAACAAATACGAAAATCAATAAGTTCTTTAACACAGCTTATGGTTATGCTGTATTTCCAGGTATTGGAAAAGGTGGCCTAGGTGTTGGTGGTGCTGGTGGTAAAGGAACTGTATTTAAAGGAGGTACTCCTGTTGCTGATACAAAAATGACGCAGGTAACTATTGGATTTCAAGCTGGTGGACAAAAGTATGCTGAAGTCATATTTTTTGAAAATGCAGAAGCTTATGAACGTTTTGTAGGTAACAAATTTGAATTTGCTGCACAGGTATCTGCTGTTGCCTTAAAAGCAGGAGTGTCATTGGATGCCGACTACACCGACGGAATGTTGGTAATTACAAAGGCAATAGGAGGTTTGATGTATGAGGCATCAGTAGGTGGCCAGAAGTTTAAGACAACAATGTATTAATTGTTAAGTATTTTGTGTTCTAAATAGCTGTGATTATTATTCTAATTTTTTAGAATAACTTTAATGGAAAAGATTGCACTAATAAAATTATAGTGTAATGCTAAGACAGTACTGCTTTCCAAGGAATCATTACCACTACGATTAGCAACGCTATGGCATAATAAATAAAAACCAATTTGTTTTTTTGAATTGCGTTTGTTTTCTTTTTTGATTGAAATAAACCTATTGACACCAACCCAATTGCAATTAGCATCATCAATGGATGTTCAATACTATAAAACCTAAGTACTTCGGACTTCATAGTTCCTCCCCCGAAATAATTTCTGGGACTAATAAAAAGCAATACTACTCCCAAAATAAACTGAAAATACATTAACCATTTTGTGAATTGATATAGTTTGTGCCAATTAGTTGGAGTTGATTCATCTTTTTTTATAAACTTTATAAAACTGATTAAAGCGCTTAAAAAAAGAGTGAATACTATTAGGTACATGAGTCCTGAATGTGAATGTTGTATAATATTATACATAATAAAATCTTGTTATAAATAATTAAAAATTAGCCCTCATTGCTTCAACTGGATTAAGCCTTGACGCAGACCATGAAGGAATAAACCCAGAAATAAGGCCGATCATTGCTGAAACAATAATACCTAGGGCAATATTACCCAATGTAAGTATTAACTCAAAATTGAACATTGAGCTAACAACAAACGTAAGAATGAAAACTATAAATAAACCCACTATTCCGCCTATTATTGAAAGAAAAACGGCTTCAAATAAAAACTGAAGAAGTATAAAATAGTTTTTTGCTCCTAATGATTTTTGAATTCCGATTTGGTTCGTTCTTTCCTTTACTGAAACAAACATAATATTTGCAACACCGAATCCGCCAACGAGCAAAGAGAATCCTCCAATAATCCATCCCACCAATGCTATTACGGCAAACAATTGCTCAAAACCTTTGTTAATAATATCGGTTTCGTTAAGAGCGAAACTATCATCGGCCGATGGTGGTAGCTTTCTAATCGAACGCATTATTCCGGTTAGTTCATCTATCATTTGAGGATTAGTAACATGTGGTTTTGCCATAACAATAATCGTAGCCCCGAGTCGCCTGAAATCCAATACTTTCTGAGCGTATTTAGCCGGAATCATTATCCAATCGTCTTTTGAATCACCAAAAACACCTTCCCCTTCTTTTTTTGTTACCCCAATAACATCAAGCTTTCTTCCAAAAACTTTTATTTTCCGGCCAACGGCCTCAGTTCCTTCAAAAAGATTTTCGGCAATATCAGCACCAATAATTGCAATGTTTCTACCACTATGTGATTCGCTCGTAGTAAAATATCTTCCACTTTGTAGATCGAAAGGCATAACGTTAGTGTAATCCTGTGAAACAGCGACTATAGGAATGTTTTCCATCGAGTTGTTACCGGCATATACGGTCCGGGAAACGCTTACCATAAATGCTGCTGCCTCAACTGTGTTACTCCTTTTCATCAACTCATCCATTTCTTTGAGTTTTGGTTCAGGGCGACGGTAATATTTCCACCAGGGATAACTTCCACCCATTGACCATGGCCATTTTTGAATAAAAATCACATTATTTCCAAGAGAATTAATTTCACTTTTAATGGCATTTTCCATACTATCAAATACGGTAAAAACAGATATTATCGAAAATATACCAATAGTAATTCCAAGTAACGATAAAAATGTTCTTACCTTGTTAATTGTTAGGGCATTAATGGCAAAAAGGAAGCTTTCAAAAATGAGCTTTATTATTTTCATAAATTTAAATTCAATTTTCGTAAAAATATGTATGTAAAAGTATAATAAGTTTTAATTAAATCTTGTTATTTTGCAACTCAGTATTCATTTTAACAATATTAACCAAAAAATTATTTGTAATGAAAAAAATTGAAACAGCTTTAATATCTGTTTATAACAAAGATGGTCTTGATATTATTCTGGAAAAGCTAAACGAACTCGATGTTAAGTTTATTTCCACAGGGGGCACTTTTAATCATATAAAAAAGCTTGGATATGAAGCAAATACTGTTGAATCCCTTACTTCTTATCCTTCAATTTTAGGAGGCAGAGTAAAAACATTACACCCCAAAATTTTTGGAGGTATTCTTGCCAGATTGGATAATGAAACCGATAATCAAAATCTTACCGACTATGATATTATCCCTATCGACTTAGTGATTGTTGATCTTTATCCGTTTGAAGATACATTAAACCTAACTGATGATGAAGGAGAAATAATTGAAAAAATTGACATTGGTGGAATATCATTAATAAGAGCTGCGGCCAAAAACTTTAAAGAGGTGCTTGTTGTACCTTCTTCTAAACTTTACAATAATTTTATTGAGCTGCTCGAAAGCAAAAAAGGAAATACTGATATTGACGACCGCAAGTATTTTGCTGCTGAAGCATTTAATGTGAGCTCACATTATGATACTGCGATTTTTAACTGGATAAATCCTGGAAATATTGATGCTTTTAAAGAAAGTATCCTCGGTTGTGTTAGCCTACGTTATGGTGAGAATCCTCATCAACAAGGACGATTTTATGGTAAATTAGATGATATTTTTAGTCAAATCCATGGTAAAGCCATTTCTTATAATAACTTGTTGGACCTTGATGCAGCAATCAATTTGATAAACGATTTTGATGAAACAACATTTGCGGTGATAAAACACAACAATGCCTGTGGGCTCGCTTGTCGAGATAACCTGACGGATGCCTGGTGTAAAGCGTTAGCTGGCGACCCGGTTTCGGCATTTGGTGGTGTATTAGTTACAAACAAGAATATTGATATTTCAACTGCAAAAGAAATTAATAAGATATTTTTCGAAATTATTCTTGCTCCATCCTATGATGAAGATGCACTGGCAATTTTGAAATCAAAGAAGAACAGGATAATTCTTATCCACAAACAATCAGCATTTTCAAAAATTCAATATAGGTCGTTGTTAGTTGGAACACTAGTTCAGGATAAAGATCAAATCACGGAAAATGCCTCCAACCTGAAAACAGTAACTAAAAAAAGTCCAACCGCAAGTGAGGAAGAAGATTTACTTTTTGCCAATAAGCTTGTAAAGCACACCAAATCAAATACTATTGTACTTGCAAAAGACAAACAACTTGTGGGCTCTGGAACAGGCCAAACATCAAGAGTGGATGCATTAAAGCAAGCTATTGAAAAAACATGTAACTTTGGACTTCCTATAGTAGGTGCTGTAATGGCTTCGGATGCTTTCTTTCCGTTCGCCGACTGTGTTGAAATTGCTGACAAAGCAGGAATTACAGCTGTGATTCAGCCAGGAGGCTCGATCAGGGATCAGGAATCTATTGATTATTGCGACGAACATGGCATGTCGATGGTAATGACAGGTGTTCGTCATTTTAAACATTAGATTGAATGTAGAAGGAAAGTTTTAGGAAAAGGATTAAATAACAAAACGTAAATAAATATGGGACTGTTTTCATTTCTCACTAAGGAAATTGCAATTGACCTTGGCACAGCAAATACAATAATTATTTACAATGATAAGGTCATTGTTGATGAGCCATCAATAGTAGCTTTGGAACGTAATACTGGAAAAATTATCGCAGTTGGAAAGAAAGCTATGATGATGCATGGCAAAACTCATGAAAACATAAAGACCATACGACCATTGCGTGATGGGGTTATTGCAGATTTTCAGAGTGCTGAATACATGATACGAGAGATGATAAAAATGATCGGGATGAAAAGCACACTATTTCCTCCTGCTCTGCGTATGGTAATTTGTATCCCATCTGGCATTACTGAAGTGGAAGAACGAGCTGTAAAAGATTCTGCTGAACAGGCTGGAGCAAAAGAAATTAAGTTAATCCATGAACCAATGGCAGCTGCAATAGGAATAGGCATTGACGTGCTTGAGCCTACCGGGAACATGATTATTGACGTTGGTGGTGGAACCTCTGAAATTGCTGTTATTGCACTTGGCGGAATCGTAAATAACACATCGATAAGAATAGCTGGAGATGATTTTAACCATGATATTGAGGAATATATGCGTAAACAGCACAATATTATTATTGGAGAAAGAACAGCGGAGCGTATTAAAATTGAAGTGGGTGCTGCTATTACTGAGTTAGAGAATCCTCCTGATAATTATGCTGTTCATGGTCGTGATATGCTTACAGGTATTCCAAAAGAGATAATGGTAAACTACAAGGAAATTGCTATTTGTTTAGATAAATCAATATCAAAGATTGAAGCTGCTGTCCTTAATGCACTTGAAAAAACGCCTCCAGAACTTTCTGCCGATATTTATCGTACTGGAATTTATGTTGCAGGTGGCGGATCAATGTTAAGGGGTCTCGATAAAAGATTGCATCATAAAACAAAATTATCTGTTCACGTTGCTGAAGATCCATTGAGAGCTGTTGCCCGAGGCACAGGGATAGCTTTAAAGAATTTTGATAAGTTTCCTTTTCTTATTAAATAGTTTATAAGTACTAAACGTAATCTCGAGTTTGTAGAACCAAAAGTTATTAATCTGGCTAATAAAGTTTGGATGCTAATTAATACGATAATCTAATCTGGCAGGATGCGGAATCTTTTTAGCTTAATATGGAAAAATCAATTTTTAGTCCTGTTTGTCCTCCTTGAAGTTTTTTCATTAATATTACTTAGCCGTAGTTATTCTTATCATGGCTCAATAACTTATAATGCTACAAGTGATATAAGTGGCAATATATTCTCTGTTTATAGTGGTGTAACAGATTATTTTTCTTTGAAAAAAGAAAATTCAATACTTGCAGAAGAGAATGCAATGCTCAAAAACAGGTTGAAGTCGTCGTTTTTGGTAACAGACACTAATTATGTATATCGCGATAGCTTATTCCAATACATTCCTGTTAAAGTTGTAAGCAATAGTGTATCCAGAAGAAACAATTTCATCATGGTTAACAAAGGCAGAAAACATGGTATTAAAAAAGAAATGGGAGTTGTGTCACCTAATGGAATTGTGGGAGTTGTTATTGGTGTATCAAAAAATTATTCGACCATTATGTCGATGTTACACCAAAATATGCGTATAAGCGGACGTATTAAAAAAAGCGGTCAACTTGTGAATGTTATTTGGGATAATAATGATTATTTGTTTGGTACTGTAATTGATATTCCATCACATATAAGACTTCTGTCGGGCGATACAATTATTACTAGTGGGAATTCTTTAATTTTTTCAGAGGGAATTATTATTGGTACTATCGATTCCCATGAGCAAGATAACAATAAAAAACTAAGTGTTGCTAAACTTAGGTACACAACAGACTTTACAAGCCTTAGCCATATCTATATTATTAATAATTTAATGAGCATGGAGCAGGATTCACTTCTTAAACAGATAGTTAAACAAGATGAATAATGTTGTATTGAGAAATATAATCAGGTTTGTAATTCTAATGCTTATTCAGGTATTGGTTCTTAACAATATGAACCTTGGCGGATATATGAATCCTTATATTTATGTTCTCTTTTTATTATTGCTACCATCAAATATTAACAGAAGTCTACTACTGATAATAGCATTCGTTACTGGACTTACTGTTGATTTTTTTGGAAATACATTAGGACTTCATGCGGCAGCATGCGTGTTACTGGCATTTCTACGACCTGGAACAATTAATTTGATGTTCCGTTATTATGAATTTAACCCTGGAGAAGAACCCGGGCCAGCAGCAATTGGAGTTAGAGGCTTTTTAAAGTATGCCCTCGTGCTTGTTTTTGCACATCAGTTATTATTGTTTTATCTAGAAGTGCTAAGCATCAGTCATTTTTTTATTACACTTTACAAAGTGGTGCTAAGTACGGCTTTAAGTACTTTTATTATGCTTATAGCAGTATTGTTGTTCACAAAACGAAAAATCAAGTAGTCTATTTGCATGTAGATTATTCTTAGATGATAATACAATCTACTATACCAAAAAAGCTATTATCAATTAACTTTTAACATCTTTTTAACTACAATTGATCTGCAATAATCCAAGCATATTCAGATAAATATTTAATTTTACTGTTGTAAACAACAATTGTTATAAACATCTAATATGGTATCTAAAATTAAAAAGGATCCTACTGTCACTAAGCAACAACGAATGGTAATTGATATTATTCATACTGCGAATTGGTTGGATGAGAGGATATCAAAAGTTCTTAAAGGTTTCGGAATAACTCATCCACAATTTAATATCTTGAAAAATATCCAGGCTGCACATCCTGAACCTCTATCCGTTAAGGAAATTAAGGACACCATTATGTTTACTAATTCTGATGTAACTCGACTTGTTGACCGACTAGTAAAAAAGGAATTATTATGCAGAGATACTTGTCCTGAAAACAGAAGAAAAATGGATGTTTCAATAACAGAGAAAGGTGTAGATATGTTAGATCAGATTTTACCTGAATTAAAAAAAACATTTAACAATTTTTTTGAAACAAAGGTATCGTTGGAAGATGCACTAAAAACTTCTGAAATACTAAGGAGAATTAGACAATAATATGAGAACGATTAAAAGAGTAATAGGTGCTCCAAAAGTAAATATGGGAGGAATAATATTGGACCAACCATTACCAGTGAGGGGAGTTGAACAGATCGATCCTTTTCTGCTGGTGCATCATTGGAAGCACACTCACAGAGGTGGTCAGCATCAACGTGACCTGGGAGTAGGTCCACATCCTCATCGTGGTTTTGCACCAGTCACTTTCATTTTTAATGGAGGAGTTCATCATCAGGATTCACGAGGTAATAATAGTATTGTAGAAGCTGGTGGAACCCAATGGATGAACAGTGGAATGGGAATCGTTCATAGTGAACGACCAACAAAAGAGATTGCTGAAAATGGAGGTGAATTTGAAATTATTCAGTTGTGGGTTAATGCTCCAGCAAAAAACAAAATGGATCCTCCATCTTATCAGTCGTTAACAAAAGAAGATACGCCATCTGTAATGAGTGATGATGATAAAATTGAAATTAGCATTGTGGCTGGCGAATTTAATGGTATTAAAGGAAAGATTAAACCATATACTTCACTTTTGGCTATGCGTCTCAATATTGAAAAAGGAGGTAAAATTAAAATTCCTGTCCCAGATAATTATAATGCTTTCTTATACCAACTTGATGGGAGTTTAAAAATTGCAGGTGGCAACAAAACTTTTGCAAAGGATCTTACCTGGTTTAACAACGATGGGAAGTATATTGAAATTGAAGGGATTGAAGACACACGAGCAATATTATTGGGCGGTGAACCAATAAACGAGAAAGTAATTTCATATGGTCCATTTGTAATGAATACTCAAAGTGAAATCATGCAAGCAATGGCCGATTATCAAAAGGGTGCTATGGGAGTTCTAGTTGAGGAGTTTGATTGACCTTGTTTTTCAAAAATATACTATCATGAATTTTTAAAAACATAATTATATAACCTAACACATAAACAATGAAAAAATTAAAATTATTAATAGCGACAGTTTTATTGGCAATTATTTCTAATGCACAAGTTACTACTTGGGGATTTGATAAGTCGCATTCAAATGTGCGATTTGCGGTTTCACATATGGTAATTTCAGAAGTGGAAGGCAACTTCAGTATTTTTGAAGGATCTGTTGTAAGTAGCAAAGCCGACTTTTCTGATGCTGAAATTACATTTACTATTGACGTAAGTAGTATTGATACAGATAGCGAAAGCCGAGATGAACATCTACTTAATGAAGACTTTTTTGACGTTGCTAAATATCCAACCATAGATTTTAGAAGCAAATCCATGAAAAATGTAGGTGAAAACAAATTTGAATTGACAGGTGATCTTACAATGCACGGCGTAACAAAAGAAATTATTTTGGGTGCAAAATACGGTGGAACTATCAAGGATCCATGGGGTAACACAAAGGCCGGATTTAAAGTTACTGGAACTATTGACAGAACTTTGTGGGACCTAAATTACAACTCAACTATGGATTCGGGGGGGTTAGTGATTGGTGAAGAAATAGATATAGTTTGCAACTTAGAGTTGAAAAAATTATAGCGTTTATTAAATGAAATTCTAAAAAGAATTAATATGGATAATAAAGATATAGTAAAAGAATATAGGACAAAAGAAATAACTGTTGTGTGGAAACCTGGGATATGTATACACGCAGCCAATTGCCTTAATTCATTACCTCATGTTTACCAGCCAGATAAAAGTCCTTGGATTATGGTTGAAAATGCAACTACCGAAGAACTTATCAACCAAATTAACACATGTCCATCAGGTGCTTTATCATACAAATTATCAGATGAAAAAGAGATTGCAGTTACTAAAAATAGAACTATGGAAAATTCAAAAGTAGCAGGCAAATCACCTATGATGGTGGACTTGGAAGTGGGAATAAATTATGCCTGGTGTGCATGCGGACACTCTTCAAACCAGCCTTGGTGTGATGGCTCACATAAAGGAAGTGGAATAACACCTGTTGTCTTCAAATTAGATGAAAATAAAAAAGTAGCAATGTGCATGTGCAAGCAAACTGCAAATTCTCCGCATTGTGATGGTTCACACAACAATATAGTATAACATAGTACAGCTGTACTGCTTTTATATTTGAACTTAGTATTGCCTTGTTTATTGTTGATAACTGCATTTACTCTAGATTTATACACTTAGAATATGTTTTCGTTTATAATAAGTATAAGATTGTTATAGAGGCTTTATTATCATGTAATCCTCAATGATCTAATGATAAATATGTAATCTCTTCTTTTTGTCACAAAAGGTGTAGTTGAAGTACATAGTTTGTCGTCCTTGCCACAGGATTGAAATAAATAAATATCCATTTAACATTACGCTAATTCCATAATTAGATTATTTATTAATTACTGATATTCATGTACATATGCTATTAATTAATTCGTAAAAATCTAATTCCACGACTTTTGATAAAATTATCAGATTGATATATTATGTATTTTTAATGATTTAAATCAATAATATAATGGGAAATAACATAAAATACACGAACGAGATACGTTGTTTTGCTATACTTGAATCATGCTATGAAAATTGATTAAGATAGTTTGAATTTCTCAATAGTTAATAATTATTGCACAGTTTAAGGAAATCGAATTTGTGATAGCTACGAATACAAATAAAGTATTATTAAAAGATGGCTCCAATATAGTTGTAATTGGTGGAGGTCCATCAGGTAGTTTTTTTTCCTATTTCGCTCTGAAATATGCTGAGAAAAGGGGTTTGGAAATTAATATTGATATCATTGAGGCAAAGAATTTCAACTGTCTAGGTCCTGCCGGATGCAATAACTGCGGAGGAATTGTCTCCGAATCCTTAATCCAAATGCTTTCAGCAGAAGGTATTATATTACCTTCTGAAGTTATCAGAAAAGGTATTGAAACCTATACGCTTCATCTTGAGCAGGGCAGAGCAGTAATTGAAGCACCGATTGATGAACAAAGAATCGCTTCTATGTTCAGAGGACTTGGTCCATCAGGTTGTGCTCCCAATGGTCTCAAAAGTTTCGATGATCACTTATTGGAATTATGCATATCGAAAGGTGCAAATGTTATACTCGACAGGGTTGTTGAATTGGAGAGAAAAAAGGATGGAATACTCGTTAAAACCAAGAGTAATATTAAAAAGGAGTATGACCTTGTCGTTGGGGCAGTAGGGCTTAATCAGGAAGCATTTCGGTTATTTCATAAAATTTGCCCAGCTTTTGTACATCCAAAAACAACTCGTACGCATATTTGTGAAATTAAAATGGATAGCGGACTTATCAACGAATATTTTGGTAATTCGATGCATGTTTTTCTTCTTAATTTACCTAATATCGAATTTGGAGCATTAATTCCAAAAGCTAATTATGTAACCCTTGTATTGTTAGGAAAAGATATTGACAAAAAGATAGCAGGAAAATTTCTTAATTCCGATCCTGTAAAAAAATGTTTTCCTCCAAAATTCGATCTCGAAAGTAACATATCATGCCGTTGTTATCCACACATTAATATAAAAGGATCAAAATCTGCGTATGATAACAGGGTGGTACTTATTGGTGATTCCTCTACCTCAAAATTATATAAAAATGGTATTGGAGCAGCTTACATAACAGCTAAGTCTGTAGCTCATACAGCAATATTTCAAGGAATATCAAAAGAAAACTTTAAAAAGTATTTTCAACCAGTATGTAATAACCTGGAATTTGATAACAGTATTGGCAAGTTTATTTTCATGGTTACATCGATTATTCAAAAGTCAGCCGTATTAAAAAGTTCTATGCTTCAGGTAGTTATTGATGAGCAACAAAATGAAAGACACAGGAGAAAAATGAGTTCTATCCTTTGGGATACGTTTACTGGTAGCGCACCTTATAAAGATATTTTCTGGAGGTTTTTAAATCCAAGAATTCTCTTTACACTTATATGGAATACGATGCTTGCAATTCAACGCTCAATAAAAAATAAAATCTAATTATTTGGAAGTTTCAAAATTAGCAATAACGACGTTAGATGTCATCAATAAATGACAAATGTTGTCGAATTTGATGATTGTTATTTTTCCGTTTTCCAAAAAAAATATTAAACTTGTCAAAGGCTGGAGATAAAGTGGAGAATATCTTCGGATTTATGAAAAAAAGTATCAAGCATTGTTGGTCAAACATAGGGCTTAATTAACAATCATTCGGCTATCAGTATACCTTCCCCCCAATATTTTCATCATTACTTTTTACATTTGTTCAAAATAGGCTTTACTTAGATGGTCATTTGAATAACTAAAGCAACAGAAATATTGGGATTAATTAATCTGATTGTAATTTATTTTAGAAATGCACAAATGATCGGATAAAACAGAACCTGAGAAATACTCTTGTCGATATTTTTTTATTAAATAAATCAATACTGAAATGAGAAAAATACAAATTATATTTGGATGAAATCTCATGGTCATTACTAATATCATGTTATGATAATTTTTGAAGTATTTTTGAATTTCTTCAATAAATAATTATTGCTTTTCAAATTTTTAAAGAAAATTGCATAGAAGTGATATTAAAAATAGTAATTATATTTGATAAGAATACTGTAAGGATAAAAGAACAAAAACAAATCTAATTGAGATATGCTAGGATTGAATATGGAAACTTAATCATGAAGCTTTTAACGAAATAAAATTTTGTGGAAGATAATGCTGCAAATAAACTTGTACTAAAAGAGGGCTCTAATATAGCCGTTATTGGAGGTGGTCCATTAGGTAGTTTTTTTACATATTTTGCTCTGAATTTTGCAGAGAGATACGGTTTGAATATTAATATTGATGTCATTGAGGCGAAGGATTTCAACTGCGCAGGGCCTGCCGGATGCAATAATTGCGGGGGGATTGTTTCCGAATCATTAATCCAAATGTTATCTGCTGACGGAATTGTTCTACCTGCGGATGTTATCAGGAAAGGGATAGAAACCTATACGCTTCATCTTGAGCAGGGCTTCACTGAAATTGGAGCCCCTGTTGATGAACAAAGAATTGCCTCTATGTTTCGAGGACTGGGACCAAAAGGATGTAGCCTAGGTGATCACAAAAGTTTCGATGATCACCTTATGGAATTATATGCATTGAAGGGGGCAAATATTATCCATGATAGGGTACTAAACATGGAAAGAAATGAGAATGGAGTTATAATTAAAACTAAAAATAACTTTGAAAAAAAATATGATCTTGTTGTTGGGGCTGTAGGCCTTAATAAAAAAACTTTTGAATTATTTAGTAAAATTAGTCCCTCTTTTGTTCCTCCAAAAACAACGTGCACTTTTATTTGTGAGATTCATATGGATGAAGCACAAATTGATAAGTATTTTGGCAATTCTATGCATGTTTTTCTTCTTAGTTTACCCAATATTAAATTTGGAGCCTTAATACCAAAATCTAAATATGTTACGCTTGTATTGTTAGGTTCAAATATTGATAAAGAAATAGCAGGAAAATTTCTTGATTCCAAACCAGTTAGAAAGTGTTTTCCTAAAGACTTCGATCTTGATAGTAACATAACATGTCGATGTTTTCCTTATATTAATGTTGGAAGTGCTAAATCTGCCTATTCTGACCGGGTTGTGCTCATTGGTGATTCTTCCGCATCTAAATTATATAAGAATGGAATCGGAGCTGCTTATATAACAGCTAAGGCTGCCGCTAATACTGCAATATTTCAAGGAATATCCAAAGAAAACTTTAAAAAACATTTTCAACCAACATGTAATAATCTGGAAATAGATAACACTATTGGCAAGTTTATTTTCATGGTAACAACTGTTATCCAGGCATCGCCGGTATTGAAAAGCGCAATGCTCAGGATGGTTGTTAATGAGCAACTAAAAGAAAGACATGTAAGAAAATTGAGCTCTATCCTTTGGGATACATTTACCGGTAGTGCTCCTTATAAAGATATTTTCCTGAGGTTCTTAAATCCGGGAGTTATAGTTATACTATCATGGAATACGATTCGAGCTATGCTTAGGATGATAAAATATAATAAATATGAAATTTAGAAAAAGTAACACATTGGGCCGCCCTTATGCAAATGGTGAAAACATCATTAAACAAGGAGATTCAGGCGATTACTTGTTCGTTATTCAACAGGGAAAGGTGGAGATTATTGATGAATCTGGTGATAAAGAAATTAAACTTGCTGAACTTGGAAAATCGGAATTTTTTAGCGAAATGGGACTGTTTGAAAAGGATGTTCGGTCTTGCACCGTTTGAGGATTAGGGGATACAAAAGTATTAACTATTGATAAAAGGAATTTTTGTAAAACAATACAAAAAGATCCTGCCATCGTGTATCGACTTTTAGAAAAAATGTCGCATCGACTTCGGGAGACGAATAAAAAACTTTGGAACAAATAGAAAAATGATTCTCTAACTATTTTTTTAAAATGAACTTGTGTTAATGAATGTAAGGTTTGTAATAAACACTACTTTGACGTTAATAAATAAAAAAATAAGCAAGTTGAGATAATTCAATATGGAAAAAACGTACTTGTTCCTTTGAAACAAAAAACGGTACTTCGAATAGAAAAAAACTTTTAAACTGAAGTAAAATATAAGTAATTTTGCAATCTTTTTTATCGATTAATTGTGGTTTAAATGGAAAATGCAAAATTATCAAAACCAACAGATCCCGTATTTACACTTAATATTGCATCCAGATTGTCAGAAACTCCGGCACATTCCATTAGGCAATATATTGATAAGGGGTTGCTCCTTCCTTTCGTCACTAAAACTGGTCGTCATTTATTTTCGGAAGTCGATATTACTCGGTTGAAATCCATCAAAAACTATCTAAATGATCATGGTCTCAATATTGCCGGTATAAAAGCAATATACTCGCTTATACCATGTTGGGCAATTAAGAAATGTTCATTGAGCGAAAGGAATAATTGTGGAGCTTATAGTTCGATAGCCACTCCATGCTGGGAAGCTTCAAACAAAAGTTTTATTTGCTTGAATACAGATTGTAGGGAGTGCGAAATATATAGAATTCCAGAGAATAGTAAAGATTTAAAAGACATCATAAAAGAGGTGACATGATAAGCACTATTTAGATAGTGAGATACATTGTTTGGCTAACAAAGAATAGTTTAAAAAACCCTGATTGTTAATTAGTTTTTAACTCATATTTTATTAATTTTGTACAGTCAATTTTACTATGAAAAAGCTATTTAATTTCCTTTGATAAACAGGTACAAAGAATGGACGGTCAAACCAGACTAATTAAAGCTGAAAAAACCTGTAAAGAACCCCCAAAAAGGAGCAGGAACGTTTTTACTGACATCAAATATTTCTTATTAGACTCGCCAGCAGCTAATACTTTTATTAATTTTGGTAATGGGGAAGAAAAAAGGATATATACAGAGAGCATTCTGCAAAGGATTGATATAGATGTTGATAAATATAAAATATTCAACATTCATAGAATAGGAATTGAAGCCCCACCTAGTTATGTGTTTGATGAACTACTTAAATGGAGTGGTGATTCTTCATGTTGGCCTAATAACATTGCTAAGGTTTATCTTCAGGATAAAAGTCTTGAAAAAATTCGAATATATCTTTTCGGCCGTATTAAAAGTTTATTAGGACTGAAGAATGGAATATTTGGATTTAAATTTCTACATTTATTTGACTTGACTGCAATTAGAATTCATGGTACACCAGCTTCTGCCGACGTTGATAACGCGAGATACCTTCTTTATGAGTGTAAGGGAGGATATCCGATTGGTGTATTTTGTATGTATGTAAGAAGCCCTATCCCGGAAAGGGGTGAAAAGGAAATGTCACAATTATTTATGATGGTTGGATTTGATTTCTTTGGGAGCAAAACCTTATCAAAAATGAAATTTATTCGTCGAATTTGGGAATCTTTTCACAATCGTGTAACCGGTAATGTAGGAAAAAGATTCAAGCAGTTATGTGAGTGGCAATTTGATAAATTTACTAACGGCACATAGATGCTCAATTCATTGTAAAATTACATCAACTTTATAGCTAACATTCATTTTCTCAACGATTATAACCTATCGTAAAAGCTCCAATAACACTTTTAAGTTATAATTGCCGGTTTGTTGCTTGTGGTCTATTAAATTTCACGCAAATATTATACACCACACAACAAATATCATTAAGCTAAAATTTTAATATATTTGGATGATAATATACTACTCAACTTACACTTTTAAATCAAATGAATAAATCAGGGTAAGATTATTCACCCATTAGAATATATGGCATACTATAAAATATACAACCATGGCAGGAAAAAATGAATTAAAATTAGCCGTCCTTATTGATGCAGATAATATACCTTATTCAAATATTGCTGGTATGCTGGATGAGATTGCAAAACTTGGCGTTCCTACAATTAAGCGAATATATGGAGATTGGACAAAACCTACAGTATCTGGTTGGAAACCAGCCTTGCTTGAACATGCAATAACACCAATTCAACAATACAGTTATACTTCAGGTAAAAATGCAACAGATTCAGCAATGATTATTGATGCTATGGATATACTACATAGCCAAAAAGTAGACGGATTTTGTCTTGTTTCCAGTGATAGCGACTTTACTCGGTTGGCTACCAGATTAAGAGAATCAGGCATGTTAGTAATCGGTATTGGGGAAAGGAAAACTCCCAATCCATTTATTGTTGCTTGTGATAAGTTTATTTATATTGAAATAATAGGGACTAAAGTAATTAGAAAGACGACAGAAACTTCTACAGCCAAAACTCAAGAAGAGGCAGTGAAAATTGATTCGATTGACAACAAGTTAATTCAATTATTAAAATCTTCGATTGAAGATATTGCTGATTATAATGGCTGGGCATTTTTAGCTGAGGTTGGGGCATTAATCATCAAAAAGAAACCAGATTTCGATCCACGAAATTATGGATTCTCAAAATTAACACCGTTGATCAAATCAATGGATGATATTTTTGATGTTGATGAACGAGAAGTCGAAAAGACACGTATTAAACATATTTATGTGAGAATCAAAAAGTAACTGAACCTAAATAGAATCATTGTGCTACTCATGCATCTTCATTTTAGATTTCACAATTTCTTTTGTAATAAAGTATTTTTTAGAAAAATCCTTCTTTACTTTCAATATAATTACCACCTTTGTAAAAATATAATATGAATCTGGTATTGTATGAAACAAAAAGTTAAAGACCTACTCAAAATTTTAGCTATTTATATTATAGCAATGTTCGCAGCTGTAATAACCTTAAAGTATGTACCTATTAATGACATACTTTGGAAAACGGCTTTGGCCGACTTTGTAGCTATGGTTATTGTATTTATCTTTAGTGTGAGATATAAAAATTCCAGTGTATATGATCCATATTGGAGTGCTGCTCCAGTTATTATTGTGATTTACTGGCTTTTCAATTCAGGGCAAACCGATTTTTACTATAAAATTATTTGGGGGTTAATTGTTATCTGGGGAACACGATTAACATGGAATTGGATATTGCGATGGGATGGAATGGAGGATGAAGATTGGCGGTATGTCAATATTAAAAAGAAAACAGGTAAATTTTATTGGTTAGCAAGTTTTTTTGGTATTCATCTTATACCAACAGCATTAGTATTTATGGGATTAGTACCTATTTATTATATGTTTAATTCAACTGCCATATCTCCTACATCATGGTTTGCTGTGATTGCGGTTCTATTTATTCTGGGAGCAATATACCTTGAGAAAACTGCTGATGATACTTTAAGAATACATATTAAATCGGGCCGTAGTAGTACTGAACGATTGCAGAGAAATGTTTGGGCAATTATAAAATACCCAAACTATGCAGGGGAAGTTCTCTTTTGGTGGGGTTTATATTTTGTAGCAATAGTAGTAGACCTTTCTTTGTGGTGGACAATATTCGGGCCAGCCTCAATAACACTACTATTTGTTTTCGTCAGTGTACCTATTATGAAAAAACGTCTGGCCAATAAATCCTATAATTGATACTTTTACATCACAATTAGTAAGGTAACTTCAATAGATTTTTTTAAATTTCTTCTTCAATTGAATCATTCCACATTATCAAACTTGTGTTGGTACTCAGTTCTTTCAAGGAAGGCTGGATAATCTGTTACTGAAAGTATATCTTTAGTAGTTTCGAAAACATCCGGAGCATGTTTATAATAGTATTCCACAATAAGAGCACCAAAAACATAACCAATATCCCTTGGTTGATTTGGATTGTCAGGTTTTTCCCACATCCAGTCACCGGTTTCTTTACCATTCATTTCCCGTTGGAATTTTTTCCACAATTCTTTTTCGTTTTCCAAAACAAATTGCTTTGCTTGATCTTGTGTATACTCACCTGTAACCAGATCAGCAAAAAATTCAGCTATACCTTCCCGTATTGTTATAGCTAGTAAACTTTTTTCCGGTCCATAAATAGCCAAATAAGGTTGTGGATATCCTATTGCAAGTACTTGCTGAAAATGCAATAATTCATGAATAATTAGAGTTGAAAGATGATCCTTTGAAATATTCGCAGCAGATTTATCAATAGTAATTAGCTGNCCTTCTGAAGAAGCAGAATTGATGCCTCTTTGCGCTCCTATTAAAAAGTAGGTTGGTGGGAACACTACATGAGGAAGGAAGTATTGTAATTTTGAAAAATACAAATGAATATCTTTTTCCTGCGTTTTAAACCACTCAAGTCTTTCAGGTATTGCAGCATAGTGTTCAGGATATTTTTTTAGTGCATTGGTTATTTTTTTTGCTGAAAGATTATATTTCTCAATAAACATGAAAAGGCCAGCAGTACCTTTGTCAATATATTCCTTCTGAATAACATTCATGGTGTCCGAATCTGGACCAAGCAAACTGTAGGCAATTATAAAATTCTCAACGTCAGTATAAATGATTTTTGCCTCTTCCGGATTTTTGGTTATCTGATCGGTTATCTGAGCATAGTTGTTAATCGATGAAAGTATAAATAAAGTCATTAAAAATGTAAGTAAGGTAGTTTCTTTCATTAGTAGATTATTTTGAAATTAGTACTACAAGTGACTTCATTTTATTTGAAATGTTACAATGGATTGATATTCTCACAAACTATTGTATTAGATCTTATGCTTTAATAAGAAAATCGATTTATTGGTCTGAATCAACTATCTGTGGATTAATCATTTATTGTTTGATAATAACTTGACTGGTACTCACCATTTTTGAATGTATCTCAACAACATAAGCACCTGGTGATACCTCATTATTTTGCTGGTCTTTGCCATCCCATAAAAATTCATATTCACCTACAGTTCTTTTCTCTGTGTGGCTTCTCTTAATTTCCTGGCCTGACCAACTATATATGATGATGGTAACTTTTGTGGGAAGTACTAAATCATAACTTATAGTAATGCTATCTTTAAAAGGATTTGGATAAAATTTCGGATCTACGACAGAGTTAATACCTGTTTCCTCAATGTTTACATAAGTTGAAACAAAAGAAATGGAATCAAGAGAATATATGTGCTTATCATCACTGCCAACAATAATTTGACCATTGTGGAAGATCGGTGTAGTAAATAAGTTTCCTCCAATACGAGAGAAATTTTTCAATGAACCGTCAAATTTATTTACAGCGTACAGATAACCATGTCCATAGTTTGTACCATTATTTGCATATGCGTTTCCTGTCGTAAACAAAACATAATCACCACAAACTTTTGGTTGCGAAAAATTATTATATAAGAACATGTAGTCCCAGAATAGATCTCCTGTATGAACATCAAGTGCAAACAGTTTATGGCAATCAGAGCCTCCAATGTAAAGTGTATCATTTTCGATGTACGGATCACCTGATATCCATCCGCCATCGCTAACCTCAAAAATCCATTCTGGATTACCAGTATATGCATTTAAGGCATATATCCTTGGGTTTCTGGCACCCATAATCAACATAGAATCATATACTAACATTTTTGTGTTGAGCATACCAAAAGTTTCATATGGAGGAGGCCCAACATAAGTATTACGAGTCCATAAGATTTCGTTTGCATTAATGTCATAAGCATATGCCTTACCATCCCAATCGCCAAAATAAAGGATGCCATCGTTAACAACAGGAGTTGACCTAATTGGTACAGAATCTACAGCTGAGGTCTGAACTTTTATATTACCTGTTGCAATTTCAATTCCTAACATTGATCCGTTACCCAGTCCAAAATATACAAGAGAATCGTCAATTACAGGAGTAGCATGATGATAATCCCAATTATCTAATTTCTCTTCTCCTTGCGAATCATTATTTACATAAATCCAAATTTCTTCTCCCGTATCTTTGTTAAGAGCATAACAATTATTCCCAGCCTCAAAAAAGATAATCGAATCTACTATCGTTGAACCGGATTGTATATATGTATTAATTTGATATTGCCAAAGTTCATCCCCATTATTGGCATCTATAGCGTAGAATGTATTGTCATTACAACCGAAATAGAGTGTGTTACCATGGATTTGGGGGTTCGAATAGATACGATCATTAGTCTCAAATGACCACAATTCATAATCTTTATTTTGTGCATTCAGATTAAATATCGACAAAAATAAAGTAGCTATTATTAAGTACTTTTTCATGACTTGAGATTTTACAATTAGCATAACTTTAGTTAAAATAATCTTAAAATTAATATGCGAATATTGTATGAAATAAAGCGATATCAAATATTTATATACTTTCTTGTAGAACAAATAGATAACTTCACATCATTCATCGATATACTATGTTTATCTTGCATAATATTGTTTTTGCATATTAAATGCTATAACTTGTCGATCAGAGATCCATTTGCAGGTTAAACAATAATAATATTACAATTTAAATAAAGTTTATTGAGATGATAACTTAGTTAGATCATCACTTGTAAATAACTTTTAAAAAGAATTGAAATATTTTAAACCGTTCATGCCAGAAATGTTTTATTATTGATCATTAATAATTACGAACATTAGTAATGGCAGATGTGCTGGTAGTTATTGGGAAAACACTTACCCTCGTTGGATCGCTCGGGCTTTTTCTTTATGGGATGAAGCTTATGAGTGAAGCATTGCAGAAAGTTGCTGGAAGTAAGATGAGGCAAATTCTTGCTGCAATGACTAACAGCCGTATCAAAGGAGTTTTCACCGGATTGCTTATTACAACTGCTATTCAGTCTTCTTCTGCAGCAACTGTAATGGTAGTTAGTTTCGTAAATGCTGGTCTTATTTCGTTAATTGCCTCAATTGGAATTATAATGGGGGCAAATATCGGAACTACAATTACTGCATGGATAATTGCCCTACTGGGATTTAAAGTAAGTCTTAGTTTCTTATCGCTTCCGCTTATAGGTTTGAGTTTCCCACTATTCTTTTCAAAAAATAGCATTAGAAAATCATGGGGTGAATTTGTTATAGGATTTGCTATTCTGTTTATCGGATTACAGTTTTTAAAGGAAGCTGTTCCTGGTATTAATGGCAATCATGAGGCCTTAAATTTTCTTTCTTCTTTTACAGATCTTGGGTTTTTATCTGTTTTGATTTTCATTTTGGTTGGAACCTTATTAACTATTATTATTCAATCATCAAGTGCAACTATGGCCCTAACGCTTGTTATGTGTTACAATGGTCTTATTCCTTTTGAGCTTGCCGCTGCAATGGTACTGGGTGAGAATATTGGAACTACTATTACGGCAAATATTGCAGCTGTTGTAGCTAATGTATCAGCAAAACGAACTGCTCGAGCTCATTTAATTTTTAATATGTTCGGGGTATTGTGGATGCTAGCGGTTTTTCATTATTTTTTGTTAGGAATTGATTATTTTCTGCAACAACGGCATGGCGTATCCATACTAAAAACCAATCTTTCAAAAAGCGATTTCGAAAGTGTTCATAGCATTTATCCTATAGGATTGGCAATTTTTCATACCAGTTTTAATGTTCTTAATACTCTATTCTTAATAGGATTCGCTCCTTTAATTGCTAAAGTTGCAACAAAAATGGTACCTGATAAAGGCGAGGATGATGAAGAATTCAGATTAAAATTTATCAACACAGGTTTATTTTCCACGAGCGAATTAGCAATTATTCAGGCTTTGAAAGAGATTTCAGACTTCGGAACAAGAATAGAAAAGATGTTCACATTCATACAGAGTTTGATGGTTGAAGAAAACTCAAAGAAAAATTATAAATTACTAGCTAGAGTTGAGAAGTACGAAGAAATTACAGATAACATTGAATTGGAAATCGCCATCTACCTTACGAAAGTTTCTGAAGGGGAAATCAGCCATGAAAGTTCAAAAAAGATAAGGGCAATGCTTAAAATTATTGATGATATGGAAAGTGTGGCGGATGCTATTTACCAATTATCAAAAGTTATTGAAAATTTAAAGCAAAGCAATTCGAATTTCACTGAACACCAGAATCACGCAATTATGGAAATGCTAGGTTTAGTGCATGAGGCATTTATTGAAATGAACCATAACCTTAATAATAATTTCAGTGATATGGATATCAAGAATGCTTATGCTATTGAGAAAAAGATTAATGACCGAAGAAATCTACTTCGCCAAAAGCATGTTGAGGATTTAAAAGAAAAAAGATACAAGCATAAAACAGGTGCTTTTTATACTGATATGATCTCTATAAATGAAAGGATTGGTGATTATATTATCAATGTTAGTGAGGCTATTAAAGAATATCAGGAAGTAAATTAAGCTGACAAAAAACCTTTCGCCAAGTTATCTGCTTTATTGTCACAACTCTCTCACCATTCCAGCCAAAGCCTCAACCCATTGTGGTAGGTCATTCAGACTTTCAACTAATGTAAGTTCTTCTCCACCATTTTGCTCAAACCTCTCTTTTAACTCTTTACCTAATTCATGATTGGTTTCTAAACAGTCAGCCACAAATGCCGGGCTAATAACTAGTAATCGCTTACTGCCATTTTTTGCCAGATCCATCACTACTTCATCAGTGAAAGGTGTTATCCAGCTTTTGCTTAATCGCGACTGAAAACAAACTGTGTAATCCTTCTCCTGCAGGTTGAGTTTTTCAGCAAGTAGCCGCGTAGTTTCATAACATGAAGCCAGATAACAATAATTATTTTGTTCTGTTTTTTTATAAAAACAACCAATTGTTTCACAACTATTTCCTGAATGAGCCTCAACAACCTGATTAATTGGTAAGCCATGATAACTCATGATAATATGATCATAACTTTGTGGTTTGTAGTGTTTGATCCGTTGTGCAAAAGAATCAATGAAGCCAGGATGATCATGGAAATGATGAATCATTTTTATTTTCGGTATCTGCTTCCACTTACTTATTATTTGTATAGCTTTCTCAAGCGATGACCCTGTTGTAGAAGAGGCATATTGAGGGTACAAAGGAAATAGAATTATTCGATCAGGTTGTTGTTTCACAATTTGGTGTAATACGTTTTTCAAATTTGGATTGCCATAACGCATAGCCAGTTCCACAACATAACTTTCATTCAGCTCTTTTTGCAGTGCATTTTTTAACTTTTTCGAATTAGTTAATAAAGGAGATCCATCTGAAGTCCATATTTCCTTGTACAATGTTACCGATTTAGGTGATCGGAATGGAACAATTATTAAGTTGACCAATAATTTTCTAGTTAGCCATGGCAGATCAATAACCCTGCTGTCGTTTAAAAACTCACTTAAGTACTTTCTAACATCCCAAGTTTTTGGAGAATCAGGGGTTCCCAGATTTATTAATAGTACTGTGGTTTTCATCGGGTTAATAATTTACTTTATCTCCAAATCAGACCAATTCCTGTTGAAATAAATATGAGTAGTATGGAGATTCCAAAATAGAACAAAGTGTTTTTATGCTTATTCAAGTCTAATTTTGCTTTGCGAATAAAGACCCACCCAATCTGAGAAAGAAATAATGCAAAGATCATGATTATAAAGTGTTCCAGTGCCCAATACCTGAAAGAGCTTTGCTTCATTGCTTCTTCCATGCTTTCAGCACCACTTTGATTATCCCCTAATACAAAATATAGTAATATACCCAGTACTAATTGGATATACAGGAATACCAAGAATAGAATTGATATTTTTTTATCTAAGTTAGTATAAGCTTTGTTTAGGCTCCAACCTCTAATAGAACGCACTAATATAGTTAGTGCTGTTAGAGTAAAAACAGTGCTAACAATGCCGTGAATGTGAATGATTAAGTCGTGGAATTCCATAATTATCTATTGTTTAAATAAGTTGTTTATACTAATTAATACAATTCTCTTGCAATCATCTTCCCTTGTTTGATTCTATCTGCCATGCCAATTCCATCACGGATATTTCCCGCTAATATCAATCCTGAATATTCTTTCTGTAAAGCCTCAATAGCCTTATACCTGGCTTCACTATCTTCCCTGTATTGTGGAATGGCATGAGTATGTCGCATAATTTTGAAGAGATCAGGATTAAATTCATTTAGATCAAGCAAATCCTTCAACTCTCTTTCGAGTAATTCTTTCACACCATTATCGTCGAGGTCACACAACTCCTGACGTCTTACTCCACCAATAAAAATTGTCATTAAGGCACCATCCACAGGTGCACGTTTTTCAAAAAGGCTCGACATAAACATGATGCCCAGAATATCTCTCTTCTCGCGATGTGGAATTAATGCTCCAAAAGCATCCAAAGGTCGACCTTCCCATTTTTTAAATCCAATAGCCACCTCAATAACTCTTGTGTAATGTAGATTTTCAATTTTGGAGAGGTGGTCATCTGCAAAAAATGGGAACAAACTCCTAAGTGCATAAGCGCCAACTGTACTGATTATCTTTTTTGCCTCTATCTTGATTTCATTACCCTTCGGATCTGTTCCTTTTAGTAAGTAACCAACAGCTGATTTCTCGACAGAAATTTGCTCAATGCCCAATAAGCAATTATCTGACCCGGCTGAATTAAGTAAGGATTCCATAAAACGCTCTAAACCACCTACAACAGAAAATATTTTCCGAGTTGCTTTTTTTGCTTCAGGATCGTTTTCCCTTCTTTTTTTCTTCAGAGCACCTCCAATAAAGCTACCATACTCCTGCTCAAGATTATATAACTTTGGAAGAGCATACTTAGGTACTAGTTGAGCGGGATCACCTGCATAAATACCTAAAATAAAAGGATCGACAGCATAATTCAAAAAGCTTTGTCCCATTCTCCTTTTTACTAAATCAGCCAAACTTTCGTTGGGATCCGTGCCGGGAGCCCGAAACGGTTCTCCTAATAGTCTAAGCTTATCCTGAAAACTAAATAATGGTGTTGTAATGCCGCCAATTAGTCCGGAGGGTAGAGCTACCCATTTCCCATCTTTGAGCACATAGCGTTTTTCGGACCTATGGTCAGCATTTTCGTAAGTCATAAACTCCTTTAGCTCATCAAAAAGATCAGCAACTTCAGGATGAGACACTACACCTGTATTTGGTCCGGTTTCATACAAAAAGCCATTTTCCTGAACTGTTCCGATAACACCACCAACTTTCGTTTGCTTATCAACTACCAAAAAATCCTTGTTTTTCTTGGCAAGGTAATGCGCACAAGTTAACCCGGTTAATCCGGCCCCTATTATTATAGTATCCGTTTTATACATTTAAATAGTTTTCGAATATTGGTTTTCCATAACGGTTAATTGCGGATCAAAAGCCATAGCAATATTTCTAACAATGAACGAACCGTCAGTATTTATTTTGATCTGTTCACCATTAATCTCCATCAAATCGTCATCCAAAAATGGTACTAATTTCTCAGGATTATAGTCAACTATTTTCTTTATATCAGAGGCATCCATATCGAACATAATACCAACTTCATCAAAGTCAACAAATAGGTTACACATTACTTCATTAATAACCGTACGGATAATCTTTTCATTTTTATTGACCTGATACCCACGCTCAACAGCCCATCCTGTTTTGTTAATATTTTCAATATAGCCACCTATGGATTTTGTATTTTGATAATAACCATTATCAAGTTGGGCTATGGAAGAAGACCCAAAACCATAAACCTGACCTGTAGTTTCACGTGTGCAATAACCCTGAAAGTTACGATGCAGTTTTTTTGTTACCAACGCTTTAAAGAGTTCATCTTCTGGTTTTGCATAATGGTCCATTCCAATTGGTAAATACCCGTTTTCTGTTAATAGACCGTAAGCCATTTCCAGAAGAGCTAACTTTTCTTCAGCATCCGGAATACCTACCTTTTCGAGTACTGTTTGGGCTTTTTTAACCCAAGGCACATGTGCATACGAGAATGTTACTAATCGGTCGGGGCTAATTTCGATAACCTTTTCAATGCTTTCTTTAAAATTTTCGATGGTTTGGCCTGGCAGTCCATATATCAAATCAAGATTTACTCCTTTAAATCCATTTTGCTTCATTCTTGCCACAAGTTCTTCCACAGGAAATTTTGATGGATCGCGATTAACAATTTCCAGAACTTCATTATTGAAGTCTTGAATACCTAAGCTCAATCTGTTAAAGCCCATCTCAGCAAGCTGATCAATATGTTCAAGCTCCAAATATGCAGGACTGCATTCCATAGCAATCTCAGGGTTTGTATCAAAATTAAAGCGGTCCTTTAACACATCCATTATTTCTTTCACTAATTCCATAGGAATTGAGTTTGGAGTGCCACCTCCCCAATGAATCTGAGACACTTTCCTCTTGTGGTCGAGTAGTTCGGCAACATTGTTAATTTCGGTTTTAACCGCATCAACATAGTTTCTGATCACATCAACATTTTTACTTCCACTTGTATTGCACCCACAAAAATGACATAAACGTGGACAAAATGGTATATGTACGTAAAGAGAAATATTCTGTGGATCCTCATCGTTTGACCTCGAGAGGGCATTTTTATAATCTTGAGCAGAAATATCCGTATGAAAGTAGTTAGCAGGAGGGTAGCTTGTATAGCGTGGCCCCGGCTGATTGTATTTTAATATTAAATCTTTTCTAATTTGCATGATGCCTAACTTCTTTTCCAATCAACAGTTTTAATCCAATCAACAACAAACTTCACATTCTCAAATGGGATGTTAGGAAGCACACCATGACCAAGGTTAAAAATCCATTTATGTTCACGACTGCCAAAAGGGATATATTTTTCTAGTTCTCTTTGGATCGTAGATTTATCTGCAGTTAAGATACGAGGGTCAAGGTTACCCTGAACTCCCATATCAGGCCCAATCATCTCATTTGCATCTTCAATCGACATCTGCCAATCAACACTAACAAAATCAAACTTTTCACCTTTCAATTCGTTCATTCCTGCCCCTAATCCTTTTGGGAAGAAAATTACAGGAGTCCCAGTATCCTGAACAGCATTTAAAATACGTTTAACATGAGGCATGACCATTTCGTTGTACAAAGGATATGGTACTAACCCTGCATGAGTGTCAAATAGCTGGAAAGCACTTATGCCATGTTTAACTTGAGTTAGAGCATATTCAATCGACAGATCAGTTACTGCTTCGAACAAACGATTAGTAGTTTCTTTATCGCGATACATCATTTCAACAGCATCCGGGAATTGATGATTAGAGCTAATGCCCTGTATCATATAAAATAAGGTTGTAAGTGGTGCTCCACAAAAACCAATCAATGGTGTATCTCCAGGCTTAGTAGCCATAATAGCATCTATGGCGCCATACACATGTTTAAGCTTTTCAGGGTTTGCATCCAAATATCCCAAAGGGTCGCTAACATCTTTAAGTGCAGTCTCAAAACGCGGACCATGATCAGTAAATTCCAGCTTCATTCCCATGGCCTCTGGTATTACCAGAATGTCTGAAAACAAAATAGCTGCATCTACACCGAGCAGATGAACTGGCTGAAGGGTTACTTTGGCTGCTAGTTCAGGAGTATTCATCAATTCATGGAAGCTATATTTCTCTCTTAGTTTTAGGTAGTCAGGAATTATCCTGCCCGCCTGTCTCATAAACCACACCGGTGGTCTTTCTCTTTTAATTCCTTTTATAGTATCTACAAATACGTTATTCATGAGTTTATTTTTTTTGTTTTAACAGATTGCCTGACATTTAACAATTTATGCCGGCTAAAAATTTCCTTTAAGTAGTTTCTTTGTTCCTGATTTATATCACAATTTTTGAAGCAAGAGAACCAAGTATCAATTCTAATTTATTTCTTCTAAAGCTTTCAAACTGGCAGCAATACAAACATCTATATCCTCTTCTGTATGTGCTTTAGAGATGAACATTGCCTCAAACTGTGAGGGAGCCAGATAAATTCCATTTTCAAGCGAGGCTCTGAAGTATTTTGCATATTTATCTGTGTCCGAACGCATAGATTCATCAAACGAATTCACCTGTCTCTCTTCAGTAAAGAAAAGAGTGATCAAAGAACCAACACGATTTACAACAGCCTTGGTATTTGTTTTTTCAAGGTTTACTCTGATACCCGATTCTAATTTCGCAGCTTTTCTCTCTAATTCTGCGTAAAAATCAGGGGTGTTGTTCAGAGTTTTTAACATAGTTAAACCGGCTGCCATTGCAAGTGGGTTTCCTGAGAGGGTTCCTGCCTGATAAACAGGACCATCTGGTGCAAGTAGTTCCATTATTTCTGCTTTACCACCGTATGCCCCAACTGGTAGACCTCCACCAATAATTTTTCCTAAAGTGGTTAAGTCTGGCTGAACACCATAGTATTCCTGAGCACCACCTACTGCCAACCTAAATCCAGTAATTACCTCATCAAAGATTAGCACTGAACCGTATTCATCGGCAAGTTTTCTGAGACCTTCAAGAAATCCTTTTTGAGGAGGAATCACCCCCATGTTTGCAGCCACAGGTTCTACAATAATTGCAGCTATATCTTTACCATGTTGTTTGAATAATTCTTCAACAGAATCAAGGTCGTTGTAATCAGCAAGTAACGTGTCCTTTGCAGTAGCAGCAGTAACACCGGGGCTGTCAGGTAAACCTAGGGTTATGGCTCCAGAACCTGCTTTTATGAGGAAGCTGTCAGCATGCCCGTGGTAATTACCTACAAATTTCAAAACCAGATCTCTCTTAGTATAACCCCTGGCCAATCTCAATGCACTCATAGTAGCTTCTGTACCAGAGCTCACCATCCGGACTTTTTCGATTGATGGAACCATCTCTACAATCAATTCAGCCATTTCGGTTTCTATTGTAGTAGGAGCACCAAAACTTGTTCCTTTTTGTGCTGCTTCCAGAATAGCTATTAATATACTATCATCAGCATGGCCAAGGATAAGAGGTCCCCATGAAAAGACAAAATCTAGATATTCATTACCGTCAATATCTTTAATTGTTGCACCTTTTGCGCTATCTATTACTACTGGATTGATCCCCACACTCTTGAATGCTCTCACAGGTGAATTTACACCTCCGGGAATCACTTTTCTTGCCTCCGCAAAAGCTACCTTACTTTTTTCCTGATTCATTATTAATTATTTACTTTTTATTGTTGTTCTTTTTTAAGAATAGCAGCCATCTGTGGAGCATGATAAGTAATAATAATATCAGCACCGGCTCTTTTTATCGAGGTTAAAATTTCCTTTATGATTCTATCTTCATCAACCCAGCCATTAGCGGCAGCTGCTTTTACCATTGAAAATTCACCGCTCACATTGTAAGCTGCTATTGGTACATTATAATTATCTTTAACTCTTCTGATAACATCCAGATAACTCAATGCAGGTTTCACCATAACAATGTCTGCACCTTCAATCAAGTCTTCTTCAATCTCACGCATAGCCTCATTTGAGTTAGCCGGATCCATTTGGTATGTTGCTCTGTTGCCAAACTGAGGTGCACTTTCTGCTGCTTCACGGAATGGTCCATAAAAAGCGGATGCATATTTGGCTGAATATGCCATAATAGTTATGTTGTTAAAGTCGTTATCGTCTAAAGCTTCTCTGATTCTTCCAACTCTTCCATCCATCATGTCACTTGGCGCAATTACATCAGCACCGGCTTTAGCAAGTGAAACGGACTGTTTTGCAAGAGTTTCGAGAGTAAGGTCATTATGAACATCGCCATCTACGATAGTGCCACAATGACCATGGGTCGTGTATTCACAATTACATACATCGGCAACAACCATAATATCATCTATCTCGGCTTTAATGGCCCTTATGGCTTGTTGTACAATTCCGGTGTCAACACATGCAACATGACCATGCTCGTCTTTGGTTTCTGGAATTCCGAATAATAATACTGACCTGATTCCAATAGCCACTAATGATTTGCATTCTTCAACTAACAAGTCAACTGATAATTGGAAATTGCCTGGCATTGATGAAATAGGATTTCTAACATTTTCACCTGTGACTACAAATAGTGGCATAATTAAATCATCGAGAGATACAACAGTTTCTCGGATCATATCTCTAAGGATAGACGTTTTTCTTAATCTTCTTAATCTAGTTTCTGGGAATGGCATAATTTTATTTATTGATGGTTTTAATTTCGTCTTAAGACATTTATATTTTTAGTTTTTTTATTGATCTTAAACATTTTCATACTGAGATTTTGCAAAATAATTCTCCATTCCTTTGAGGAGACCAATTTTGCCAGAAGGTTTGGCAACTATCAATGGAACTAATCCTTCATTTAGGATAGCCTCTTCTGTAGTTGGACCAAGGCAGGCGATTTTCAAATTCTGCAAGTCTATTTTATCAATAGTGTGATGCATGAAACTTTTAAATCCTGAAGGACTTGTAAAAAGGATTAGGTCATAATTGTTTTCTGAAATCCGATTTAACATTTTTGTTTCAACAGATTGGACAACCTCTGTACGATATACGTCCAAACGATCTACACTAACTTTCTGTTGTAAGCCATCCTTTAGTAGATTCGAAGCCAAATCACCAAGTACTAACAACACCTTTTCGTTGGTTTGTAGTTTTGGAAGTAGCTCATTTAATAGGTCAGCAGAAGTATTACTTTGAACAACTAAGTCAGGGTTAAATCCTTTATCATGCAATGCGGCAGCAGTTCTTCTACCAAAAACAGCTGTTTTAAAAGGCAGTACTTCAATATTTTCTAACGAGCCTAATTGACCAAAAAGAGACTCAACGCCGTTTCTGCTTGTAAAAACCAACCATTGATATGTGTTATTTTCCAATATGACTGATTGTGATTTTGGAGAAATTGGAATCTGAAAGGTTTCGATTAACGGCATCGACAATACAGCCGCGCCAAGATTTTCGAGGGCGTTACCAATTAGGTCTTCAGAACCTGTTGGCCGTGTACTGATAATGATCTTTCCTTTTAACATTTACTGAATCTTCCAAGTTAAAACCTTAAATCAAACTTATTATTAGTTCGGATTATTTCTAATTTCTTCTAATATTTCTGTGGCTCCTTTTGCAACCATTTGTTTAGAAACATCCAATGCAATTTCTTTTGCATTTTCCAATTCTCCGGTAGAGCTTACTCTAATAGATATTTCTCCTTTTAAATCAGCAACAAGGCCAGTAAAACTAAATTTGTTGTCTGATATCACAGAATAGCAGCCAATAGGTATTTGGCATCCTCCTTCCATCGATCTCAGGAAAGCTCTTTCGGCTGTGGTAACCAACATAGTTTCTTCATAGTTAATACCATTAATTATAGTTTGAATAACTTCATCATTTTCACGAATTTCAATGCCAATGGCTCCCTGACTAACTGCAGGCACCATAATTTCGGGATCGATTATCTCAGTGATTCTATCATCTAATCCCAAACGTTGCAATCCTGTTGCTGCCATGATCATAGCATCACAATGTCCGTTATCCATTTTTAGCAAACGTGTATTCATGTTGCCTCTTATATCAACAATCTTAAAATCAGGATTATAAGCTAATAACTGGGCTCTCCTTCTTAAACTGGAAGTTGCAATTACATCATTAGCTCCCAGCTGGCTTAGGGTTTTACCATTTTTACTAACTAGTGCGTCCCTTACCTCGGCACGTTTCAATACGCCACCTAGTTCAAGTCCTTCCGGAAAGAATGTGGGAAGATCTTTCAGGCTATGAACAGCCATATCAACTTCCTTATTTATCAAAGCGACTTCCAGTTCCTTAGTAAACAGACCTTTGTCACCAATCTTTGATAATGAAACATCAAGGATCTTATCTCCTTTGGTTTGAATCACTACTATCTCAGCTGTTACATCTTTAAAGTTCTCTTCAATAGCATCTTTAACCTTGTTGGCCTGATAGAGTGCGAGCTGACTTCCGCGGGTTCCTATTTTTATATTATTACTTTTCATTGGCAATTGTTAATTCAAATAGTTCATTAAACATTTTCAAGTGTTCTACTTTTTTACCGTTATTCGTGAGATGTTTAAGACTCTCAATTATTAAGCGCGAAAATTTATCAGAGATATGTGTACCGTAATCCTGAACGGGTTTACGATCTACTCCATTCTTTAATTTCCTGTAATTCTCAAACTCCATGTCATGTATCTTACGGAAATTCTCCTGTATTTGTCGAATAGTTGGAGATAGATTAAGAGATATCAACCATTCCATATAGTTGTTCGCAAGTGTTGAGACGATCTCTTCGGCTTTTACAATTTCTCCCTTGCGTTTATCGTAGGTCTCTTTAATAACAACTTCAGTATCGTCAACATCAAATAGTGTAACCTGATCAATATTTGCTACTTCTTGTGTAACATTTCTGGGAACAGAAAGATCAACAATAGTTAAAG
>NYYH01000012.1 GCA_002686705.1 Bacteroidota bacterium | reverse complement strand
ACAAAACTCCTTTGATATAGTATCATGGTTTGTTGATAACATTTCTATATACAGGGAGTGTGCAGCACCAGAAGACATTACTGGAGTTGAAGTATGGGACGATGCACTACAACAAGATGTTGCAGAAGTATGTTGGGAAGCACCATTTATACCAGGACCGGTATCAGCATGGATCCACTGGGATGATGGAGTTAACAGTAGCGGCATTGGTTTAACCAATGGAGGTACTTTCTCTTGTGCAGCCCGTTGGGATGCAGGTCAATTATCAGACTATGCAGGTACATCAATTACAAAGATGACATACTTCCCACAAGATGACAGCTGGTCCAATTTCACACTTAAAGTATGGACAGGGCCTGGAGCAGGCACCTTGGTATATGAAGAAGATGTAACCTCCACTACTGTAACAGGCATGTGGAATGAAGTAACCCTAACTGCACCAGTTGCACTGGATGTAGGAGATGAGTTATGGATAGGTTACACAGTCACTCATACAGCAGGAGGCTTCCCGGCAGGAACCGATGCAGGCCCGGCAGTATTAGGTTATGGCGACATGATCACTACTGATGGAAACACATGGGTATCTATGGGAACTGATTATGGTTTGGATTACAACTGGAACATACAAGCTTATGTAACAGAGGTAAGTTCAGCAACTTCAGTATCAATGATAGATGATGCGGTATATAATAACCCATCAGCAACATTGGCACTGGGAACTGTTAAAGAAGAGCCAGTATCAGTAAACCACACAGATGGCAGTCGTGACCTTACAAGCTTCAACATCTACAGGATGGAAGAAGGATCTGATTACGAATTGTATGATGTTGTGGATTATGTAGAAGGTCAGGAAGCATACTGCTACATAGATACAGAAGTAACACAAGTTGGAGAATTGTATTGCTATCAGATAACAGCTAACTATGCAAGCGACACAGACGCATGTGAGTCAGCACCTGGAATGGCATATGAGCTTCCAATGGATGACTTTGTATGTGTAATAATCACAGGATTGAATGATCCAAGTGCATCGTTGACTAGTTTATATCCAAATCCTGCACAGGATATGGTAACTGTAACATCCACCTTACCGATGAAGCAGTTAACAGTAACCAACTATGTAGGTCAAATAGTTTACACAAACGAGATGAACGAAGCCACAAGTGTTGTACTGAACACAAGTGCATACCAGGCAGGCGTATATCTTGTTAAGATAGACACAGAAAACGGAGTAGTTACCAAGCGAGTAATTATCAGCAGATAGTACTTCGCAAGGGTAGTTACCTACCGACTCAATATTAAAGAGAGCTTCGTCCAATGACGAGGCTCTTTTTTTTATTTACAATAAGTATCAAGCCCATGTATACTCATGCACTTGATGTAAATGTGGCATCGCAATTTGTGCTATTTTTGAAGAGATTTAGTTGGTATGATTTCAGTAAGTAATGTTAAGAAAGTATTTGGCGGATCTCCTTTATTTGAAGGTGTTTCATTTAACATTAATCCAAAGGATCGAATCGGACTTGCTGGAGTAAATGGGGCAGGTAAATCTACATTGCTAAAAATAATATCTGGGGAGCTCGAATCGGATTTGGGTAATATAGTTGTCCCTGCTGATGTATCAATAGGTTATCTTCCCCAAGAAAAATTTATTTCGTCTCACTTAACAGTATTTGACGAAGCTATGCTTGTTTTTAATTTTCTAGACACCTATAATAATGAAGTTGAGGAAATTCATCAAATATTAGAGAGTAAGGATGATTTTAGTGATAGTGAGTACTCAAAGTTAGTAGATCGTCTAGAATTGCTTGAAGCTTCATTGAGCATATATTCACCTGATCAACTTACAGGAAATGCTGAAAAATATTTAATGGGTCTTGGCTTTAAACGAGAAGAATTGTTTAGGCCAATGGTTGAGTTTAGTCTTGGATGGCAAATGCGGGTCGAAATTGCTAAGTTGCTTTTATTGAAGCCAACTTTACTACTTCTGGATGAGCCTACAAATCATCTTGATTTAGAATCTATTCAATGGGTTGAAGATTTTTTGATTTCATATTCAGGTGCAGTAATAGTTGTTTCACACGACCGTACCCTTCTCGACAATATTACAAATAGAACAATTGAAATTAATAAAGGCAGTATATATGATTATAAAGTCCCTTTCTCCAAATATATCATTCTGCGGGAGGAAAGGGAATTGCATTTACAGGCAACATTAAACAATCAACAAAAAGAAATTAATGAAGTTCAACGATTTATAGAAAGATTCAGATATAAAGCTTCTAAGGCAAAGCAAGTACAATCGCGTGTTAAGCAATTGCAAAGAATGGATAAACTCGAATTGGATGATGTTGATAAAAGTTCCATTCATTTTTTATTTCCACCGGCTCCGCATAGTGGGAAGGTCACAATCGATGGAAAAAACATTTCAAAGCAATATGATGATTCGCTGATTTTGGATAATATAGATTTTGAAGTTCTTAAAGGAGAGAAAGTTGCATTTTTGGGACGGAATGGAGAAGGGAAATCAACTCTTGCAAAAATTATTACTAATAAAATTAGTTATACAGGTAATCTTAAAATGGGTTTTCAAGTTTGCACAGGATATTTTGCTCAGGACCAAGGTGAGATGCTTGATCCAGAGTTAACAGTATTCGAAACCATTGACAATGTAGCAGTAGGTGATATTAGAAAAAGGATAAATTCAATTCTTGGAGCATTTTTGTTTCAGGGTGAAGATGTTAACAAAAAAGTTAAAGTACTTTCAGGTGGTGAAAAATCACGTTTGTCGCTTGCTTTACTTTTATTGCAACCTAGTAATTTGTTATTATTGGATGAGCCAACAAATCATCTTGACCTTAGATCCAAGGACATACTGAAAAATGCTTTATTACAATATAATGGTACCCTCATTATAGTTTCGCATGATCGTGATTTTCTGCATGGACTAACCGAACGAGTGTATGAGTTTAAAAACAAAAGAATTAAAGAGTTTAGGGGTGATATTGAACTTTTTCTTGAGAAACGAAAGTTAGAATCTTTATCAGAATTGGAGGCTAAAGAAAAGTCTACAAGTAACAAAAGGAATAAAGATATAACTAATAAAAACAAGTGGGAAAGCAAAAAAGAGCATGAGAAAAAGATACGTAAGTTGAGGAATGAAATTAGCAATTTGGAAAAAATAATTGAAGAAAACGAGCTACTCCTCAATGCAATAAACGAAAAATTGTCCACCCCTCATAAGTATGAGCAGGAAATAAAATCAGGTGAACTTTACAGGCAACACGAAAGAGTTAATGTAGATATTCAGAAGGCTTTTAACCAATGGGAATTAAAGCAACAGGAACTTGATAAGCTTCAGAATGATGGAATAATACAATGATACAATTGTTCACCTTCATTCTATTTATTCCTATCAATCATTTTAACAGCCACTTCCCTAAGGTACATCTTTTTTTCGGAAGCTACTTGAATTTTATCCAGGCTTTCAATTCCTTTAATAAAATTTTTATCAATCTCCATGCCCGTTAAGATATCGACTTTATACTTTGTGAAAATCGCTTGGGTTGATTTAACTTTTTGGTCAGGGTCAATATCAGAAGTATTATAAAGTGATAATAATTCTTCTTTAGTTTCATTATCAGCAATTTCTAAAGCCTTGATAAAAAGAAAAGTTTTTTTGTTTGTAATGATATCACCACCTGTTTTCTTTCCAAAAACACCTTCATTTCCAAAGGTGTCTAACAAATCGTCTTTCAATTGAAAACCCAGTCCGATGTTAACACCAAAATCGTAAAGAAGGTCGGCGTCCTCCTTTTGTGCACCGCCAATTAAAGCTCCAATTTTTAAGCTGGCTCCAAACAATACTCCAGTTTTGAGCCGAATCATATTTATGTATTGATCAACGGTAACATTGTTGTTTATTTCAAAATTAAGGTCAAATTGCTGACCTTCGCACACCTCTATTGCAGTTTTGTTAAATACATTCAATATGTCATGAAGTATGTCCTTTTCAGCTTGTTGAGCATATTGATAAGCAAGCGCAAATAAGGTATCACCAGATAGTATTGCAATGTTTGAACCCCATTTTTTAAACACTGTTTCCCTGCCTCTTCTTATTGGTGCAATATCCATTATGTCATCATGGATAAGAGTAAAATTATGAAACAGCTCAATTGCAATTGCCTGGGGTAATGCTTTTTGGTAATCATCACAGAATAATTCACAACCCATTAAAGTTGTAACCGGCCTAATGCGTTTGCCACCAAAACTTAGAGTATATTTAATAGGACTGTAAAGTTCAAGAGGTTTATCATTATAAACTATTTCGTTAAGCTTTACTTCAAAATATTCTATTAACTTCTCGTAATTCTTCATAAAAATTTAGGTTTCCATTTTCAGTCTTTGGAAAACACTTCTTAATCAATAAGGTCAAGTAAATACTGTCCATAACCACTTTTAACAAGAGGTTCGGCAATTTTTCTTAACTGTATTGCATCGATGAATCCTTTTTTATAAGCTATCTCTTCAATACAACTTATTTTCAGACCTTGCCGGTCTTGCACAACCTCCACAAACTGAGATGCTTGTGTTAAAGATGCAAATGTGCCAGTATCTAACCAGGCAGTTCCTCGACTGAGCAAGCCCACTTTTAGTTTTCCTTTTTCAAGATAATATTTATTAATATCTGTTATTTCATATTCACCTCTTGCACTTGGTTTGAGGTTTTTAGCCACATCAACTACTGTGTTGTCGTAAAAGTATAAACCTGGAACGGCATAATTGGATTTAGGGTTTATAGGTTTCTCTTCAATCGATATGGCATTATAATTATCATCAAACTCAACAACACCATATCTTTCAGGGTCATGAACATGGTATGCGAACACAATACCACCATCAGGATCATTACTCTCAGCGAGAAGTTTTGGTAATCCGGTACCATAAAATATATTATCCCCTAGAACAAGTGCAACTTTATCATTACGGATAAATTTATCTCCAATTACAAATGCCTGTGCAAGTCCGTTCGGAACTTCCTGAACTGCATATTCAATCCTGCACCCTATCTGTGAACCATCTCCCAACAGCAATTTAAAATTATGAATGTCATGTGGAGTTGATATTAACAATATTTCTCGAATATCTGCCATCAACAATACTGATAGTGAGTAATATATCATTGGCTTATCATAAATAGGCATCAATTGTTTACTTACCGCAATAGTAAGGGGATGTAAACGAGTTCCGGCTCCACCTGCTAGTATTATTCCTTTCATCTGTTTATTTTTTTTGTTTACGAATCTACTTTTGGTTTCAATTCTCTAATTAGTAGTTTATCGAGTTCAATATCTTCTTCTTCATCAAAGACTTCCAGGTAAGGTTCCCTGAAAGATCTCGTGATAATACGTTTATCTAACGTTAATAATAATGAAGGTAATACAAACAGATTAGATAATAATGCTACAACAAGAGTAAATGAAACCAGGTACCCTAGTGCTTCAGTACCACCAAAAGAAGATAGTGTAAAAATGTAAAACCCGAAGAAAAGAACAATGGCGGAATAAACCATGCTATAGCCTGTTTCAATGAGGGCTGCAAGGACAGCTGGTCGAATTTTCCACTTATTATGTCGTAATTGCAATCTGTATCGCGATAAAAAATGAATTGTATTATCCACACTTATGCCGAGAGCAATGCTAAATATTAGAATTGTTGATGGCTTAATAGGTATACCAAAATAACCCATCATACCTGCTGTTAGTATTTGAGGTATAATATTTGGGATGAGTGATATGAGTATCATACGAGCCGAGGAAAAAATAAGAGCCATCAATATCGTTATAATTAGAACCGCTAACATTAAGCTCATAAATAAGTTTTTAACCAGGTAATTTGTTCCTTTCAGAAAAACTACACTTGTTCCTGTTAAGCTAACATCATATTTTTTAGGCGGGAAAATTGAATCGATCTTTGGCTGTATATCAGTTAAGATACGCTCGATATCATTTGTCCCAATATTTGCCATTTGCACTGAAATTCGTGTTGTTTGAAAGTTGGAATCAACAAAAGCATTTAGGATGCCTTTTTTACCACCCATATCTGGAACATAAGAAAGAATAAAGTTTTTCTCCTGGTTATTGGGAAGTGAATACATCTTCTCCCTACCTCTATAAAAGGCCTGTTTTGCAGATTTTACTACTTCCACAACTGATAGTGGTTTTGAAAACTCATTGTACAGTGCCAACGTGTCTTGCAATCTGTCGATTTTTCTTAAGGTCGAAAGACGGAGAATGCCATTTCTTTTTCTTGTGTTAACAGTTATCTCCAGGGGCATTACCCCATTGAAATTCTTTTCAAGGAAAATCATATCCTTGTATAATTTCTCCTTTTTTGATATGTCATCAACAATGTTTCCTGTGGTTTTTAACCTTGTAATACCATAAATTGCAGCGACAAAAAATACAGAAGTAATAACATATATTATTGTTCTTCTGGTAATTATAATATTTGTTACCCGTGTAACAACTATATTGATGAATCCTTTATCAAGATGCCTGAAATGTTTGGATTTAGGTACAGGAAAGTAGCTGAACAATATCGGAAGAATAAAAAGAGAAAGCAGATAAGTTACCAGTATGTTAACAGATGCAATAATTCCAAACTCAACAAGTAGTTCATTGCTGGTGATTATAAACGCGGCAAATCCTGCTGCGGTTGTGGCATTAGTTAATAGATTGGCATTTCCAATACGCGAAATCATTCGCGATAAAGCTTTTACTTTGTTACCATGAAGCCTATATTCATTCAAATATTTGTTTAACAGAAATATTGAATTTTCAACTCCAATTACTATAAGTAAGGGCGGTAGTATGCCTGTTAATATTGTTATCTTATATCCGAAAAGTACTATTGTGCCGAGTACCCATATTACCGCAATAATTACTACTAGCATTGCGAATAGTACAGGACGGCCCGACCGAAATAATATAAATAGCAGAATAGATGTTACAACAAGCGACATTATAACAAAAAGCAATAACTCGTCTTGTATTTTTTTTGATGTTACAGTTCGGATATATGGTAATCCTGAATATTTAACATCGATGTTATATTCGTTACCAAATTTATCAATCGTATTTTTTATTTGTTTAACTAAACCAATCCTGGCTTTTGAGTTAAGTACCTCCTTGTTTAATGATATCATCATCAGGCTGACCTCAGTTTCTTTATTAAAAAGACGTCCGTCATAAAGCGGAAGATTGTAAATAATTTGTTTTATTGAATCAACTTCGTGTTGGGATACTGCCTTTTGTGACACAATGGGCAAAAACTCAAATTTTTTAAGACTATCGTTCCTTAACAGATTATATAGATGTGAAACGCTAACCACTTCCTTAACGCCGTCAATATCAAGCACTTCGTTGCTTAGGTCGTGCCAGCTGTTAAAGTGATCGAGAGTGAATAGGTTAGTGTCTTGTATTGCTACAAAAATTACACTTCCATCAAGTCCGAATTGTTTTTTAAAATTTTCGTATTCTATGCTTATTGGGTCCGAAGAAGGTAACATACGAGCCATTTCATACGACATTTTTATCTTCGAACCCATATATCCCATAAAGATGGTTAGCACACCAATCATTATCAGAATAAATAATCTGTTCCGTAAAATCAGCCTAACGAGAAATTGCCACATGAATTACCTAATTCTCAATATTTGCACTAAAATATGATAAATTATTTAAACCACTTTTATAATCAAAAAAGAGATTATTAAATAAGGTTTGTATTTTTGTATAGTACATTAATGCACTAGATTATTTTTTCGCAAATGTAAGTTTTGTTTTGTGAGTTCCATATGACCTTTGAAAATAAATTGTACAAATGAGTAAAGGCAAAATACTTTTTATCGATACAACTCACCATGAGCTTGTTGATCGACTTGAAAAACAGGGATATGTGTGTGATTATTTTGCTGATTACAATCGCAAAGAAATTATTCAGATTGTAGGTGAATACATTGGTATAATAGTTAGAAGCAAGTTTAAATTGGATGAAGATTTTTTAGCGAGGTGCGCTAACCTTAAATTTATAGGTAGGGTAGGTGCAGGCATGGAAAATATTGACACTGACTTTGCTGACAAAAATGGCATAAGTTGTATAAATGCTCCTGAAGGAAACCGTAATGCTGTTGGTGAACATGCAGTTGGTATGATTCTCTCTTTGTTTAATAATTTAATCATTGCTGATAGCCAGGTGAGAGAAGGGAAATGGCTACGCGAAGACAATCGCGGCTATGAGCTTGAAGGTAAGACAGTTGGGATTATAGGATATGGTAACACAGGTGGAGCATTTGCAAAAAAACTTGTCGGTTTTGACGTTGAAGTTCTTGCTTATGACAAATACAAATACAATTTTACTGACGAGTATGTTAAAGAAGCAACAATGCAAGAACTTTTTGAGCGAAGCGATATTGTGAGTTTACACATCCCCTTGACGGATGAAACAGAATATTTGATAAATAATGATTTCATTAATAGATTTAGGAATAATATTTATATAATAAACACATCACGTGGCAGAGTTCTCAATACAAACGATCTATTGAAAAACATGAGGACTGGTAAGTTACTGGGGGCCTGCCTTGATGTTCTTGAATACGAGGATCTTTCATTTGAAAATGTGAACCTACATGATGATTTTACCTCACTTGTTTCCATGAAAAATGTTATCCTGACACCTCATGTAGCTGGCTGGACTCATGAATCCAACTTTAAAATGGCTGTAGTTATTGCCGATAAAGTTCGGTTACTCGACTTGTAGTTGACCAATGAATTTGTTGCCTGAACTTTTTTTCTTATCCCTGTAACAAACAGGATCCTTTACCCGTCATACGAGCAAATTCACTAATATAATTTAAATCATGAAAAAAGTTAGTTTACGCGCAGTATTAATACTATCCGCATTTCTATTCATTATACCACTTAACGCTCAGTTTATCCGTGGCAACGGTGAAGTAACAAAGCAAATGCATAATGTTGAAAATTTTGATGCCATTAAAGTTGGTGGAGCCAGAACAGTAATTCTTACTCAAGGTGATAGCGTTTCTGTTGTGGTTGAGACAGACTCGAACCTGCAAGAGTATATTACTTTAGAAGTTAAAGATGGCACCCTGCATTTTGGTTTTAAATCAAAAAAGATTATGAAGTATAAAGTGCTGAAGTTTTATATAACCGCACCGGATTATAAGAGCATCCGAGTGTCGGGAGCTTCGAAGGTTGTCTCAACAGGTACATTAAACGGTGATCAACTTCAAATAAGTACTAGTGGTGCTTCTGACCTAAAACTTGATGTAGATTATAAAAATATTATCACAAGGGTGTCAGGAGCATCCGATGTTATGTTGAGTGGTACGACAACAAGCAATGAGGTCACCTGCAGTGGAGCCTCTGAATTTCATGGCAAGAATCTTGCATCAGACATCGTTGTTGCCATAGTAGGTGGAGCAAGTAACTGTTTTGTAGATGCAAAATCCAATCTGACCTATGATGTTTCCGGATCCTCGGAGTTTCAATATAAATCAACACCTGAAACAGTTGTTGTTAAAAAAGGTAAAGCAGGTAACGATGTTATTGTACTTTCTAATACAAACTTTATTTCAAAACATCATGCTTATCCTGATACTACAGATGTTAGCGTGGGTTCATTAAATTTTACAGTGGTTGATGGTGATACTACACTGGTTACAGTAGGAAGGCACACTTTGGTGGTCTCGGATAATGGGGATGTGAAATGGAGAAAATCAAATAGAGACAAATTTAATGGACACTGGGGAGGATTTGAACTAGGTCTTAATGGATATTTAACTCCGGATTTTAATATGAGTTTTGACACAAAAGATGATTATTTGTCATTACAAATGGAGAAATCGATAAATGTAAACCTAAATATTTATGAACAAAATATCTCATTGAATAAGGGTAAAAATATAGGTTTGGTAACTGGTATTGGAGTTTCATGGAATAATTACAGATTTAGCAAGCCAACTTATCTAACAAATGATAGTTCTGCTATTGCAGGTTATTACATGAATGGTGTTTCTGTTAGGAAAACTAAGCTAACAGCAATGTATATTACCGTACCATTATTTTTTGAAATACAAACAAAAAATGAGAGACGCATTAATCAGTTTCACTTTGCAGTAGGTGCCCTTATAAATGCAAGAATAAGCACACATACAAAAATCTATTTTAATGAAGCTAATAAAGCTTACAATCTGCTTGATCCTGTCTCAGGAAATATTGTTGCAAATGGTTTAACTCCAACAGGTGGATCCAGAAATATAGTAAAGGATTTTAACAGCTTTCATCTTGCGCCCTTTAAGTTTGATGTATCAGTAAGGTTTGGTTATGGAATTATTAATTTATATGCCACCTATTCCTTAAATACAATGTTCCAAGAAAACCGCGGACCTGAATTATATCCATTCACAGCTGGGATAACTTTAGTTGGCTGGTAATAACTTTCTTAAAATATCTACTGCGTATCCCTGTTGTTTTTCAGCAGGGATACTGTTTTTATATCCAGATGGTTTTTTATTGAATCGTTGCTTTTCACATAGCATGGAATTTATTAATTTTGCTTGCAGAGAAATACTCTATCATCATATTGTTTAGTAATGTAAACATCAAAAACAATGTCAGGACATAGTAAGTGGTCAACAATTAAGAGGAAAAAAGGTGCTTTAGATGCAAAACGGTCTAAAATATTTTCAAAGATCATAAAGGAAATAACGGTTGCGGTTAAGGAGGGCGGTGCTGAACCAGATGCGAATCCAAGGTTAAGGGTGGCTATTTCAAATGCCAAGGGTGTGAGTATGCCCAAAGATAATATTGAAAGAGCCATTAGTAAGGGAAAAGATAAAGATAGTTCTGCATTTACTGAGCCCACATTTGAAGGCTATTTATCTCATGGAATAGCTGTTTTCATTGAGTGTACAACTGATAATAATCAACGGACTGTGTCTAATATTCGTTCAATTTTTAGTAGATATGGGGGCAGTCTAGGTACCAATGGATCATTGAGCTTTATGTTCGATCATAAAGGCGTATTTGTTGTTCCTGTTGCTGATCTCGATCAGGATGAGTTTGAAATGGAACTTATCGATGCCGGCGCAGAAGAGCTTGAGTTAGAAGATGATGGCTTTTTTCATATTACAACATCATTAGAAGATTTTGGTGCAATGGCAAAGAAACTTGAAGAGTTAAATGTAGAGCCTGAATCGGCTGAATTACAAAGAATACCTACAGATACAAAAACACTCGATACAGCAGAAGCACTAAAAATAATAAAAGTTATTGATCTATTTGAAGACGACGACGACGTGCAGATGGTTTTTCACAATATGGAAATAACCGACGAGTTAATTGAAACTATGTAATTAACTGTTCAATAAATTCAGTCTTCGTTTATTGATTAACTATAGCTAAGAGAATCATCTAATTTATTATAAAGATCAGTCTTTAACACAATTTTTATTGGTCATAATTACTTTTAAATCTTACCCTCAGATTTGCGCTCTAATTCTTTATTTGTAATCCTTCTAAATTTTAGGATTATGATTCTTTTTTAGATATGGATTCATTTTGGTTGATATTCTTTATGTATTTGATATACACATAGATAATAAAGATTTTTACTGTTCGGATCCTAATATCATTTGGTAATCCCCATTTTCTTATCTTCATACAAGAAACAAGTATAAAACAAGCCAAATAAAGTTGTAATTTTATGCTGAAATTAAAGAGATGTCAGATACTGACATTTTTTTTATTTACCATTGTTAATTAATTAACAATAAAAATATATTAATTTTAATCTATCAAATTCATTATCATGACGAATAAAATTTCCAATTTTGCAGAATACCTGCAGAAATACGAACAAAGCGTAGCAAACCCAGAGGGATTTTGGGCCGATATTGCTGAAGCTAATTTTTGGCGCAAAAAATGGGATAACGTATTAGATTGGCGTTTTGAAGGACCAGATGCTCCGTATGTGAAGTGGTTCGAAAACGGTAAGCTTAATATCACAGAGAATATTTTCGAAAGAAATATGTTTATGAGGAAAGACCAGGTCGCTTTGATCTGGGAACCTAATGATCCAAAAGAGAAAGAAGTTAAATTAACTTACGGAGAACTATTTGATAAAGTGAAGCAATTTGCAAATGTTCTTACAAACATGGGTGTTAAAAAAGGTGATAGAGTCGCCATCTATCTTCCAATGATACCTGAATTAACAGTTGCAATGTTGGCTTGTGCGCGAATTGGCGCGATTCATTCAATTGTGTTTGCCGGATTTTCAGCAACTGCTCTTGCCGATAGAATTAATGATTCTTCATGTGTAATGGTAATTACATCAGATGGTGGTTATCGAGGAACGAAAACTATTCCGTTAAAAGCAATTGTTGATGAAGCCTTGGAAAACTGTCCTTCTGTGAAAAACACAATTGTATTTAATCGTACAGGAGAAGATATCAACTTTGTTGAGGGTAGGGATATTTGGTGGCATGATGCCATAGATGGTGTTAATACTGATAATGTTGCTGAAGTTATGGATTCTGAGGATACATTATTTATTCTTTACACTTCTGGTTCAACTGGAAAACCAAAGGGTGTACTTCATACAACAGCGGGCTATATGGTTTATGCTGAATATACATTTAAAAATGTTTTTCAATATAATGATGGTGATATTTATTGGTGTACAGCTGATATTGGTTGGGTAACTGGTCATTCATACATTGTTTACGGACCACTGTTAACCGGAGCAACCACCGTTATGTTTGAAGGAGTACCAACATGGCCTGATGCTGGTAGATTTTGGGAAATAGTTGATAAATATAAAATTAACCAATTTTATACAGCACCTACTGCTATTAGAGCATTAGTTGCTCAAGGTGATAAGTGGGTAACTAAATACGACCTTAGTTCGCTTAAAGTACTTGGAACCGTTGGTGAACCAATTAATGAAGAAGCATGGCGCTGGTATCATGACCTTGTTGGTAAAGGACGTTGCCCGATTGTTGATACCTGGTGGCAAACCGAAACAGGTGGCATTATGATAACGCCACTGGCCGGTATAACTCCAACAAAACCATCATTAGCTACTTTACCGTTACCTGGAGTACAACCAATTCTTGTTGATCCAGAAGGAAATGAGTTAAAAGGAAATAGTGTTGAAGGTATCCTGTGTATTAAATATCCATGGCCTGGTATGCTCCGTACACTTTATGGTGCTCATCAACGTTGCTTTGAAACATACTTCTCAACATTTAAAGGTTTATATCTAACCGGTGATGGAGCAAAACGAGATGAAGAAGGTTATTATAGAATTATCGGACGTATTGATGACGTAATTAATGTATCAGGTCACCGCATTGGAACTGCAGAAGTTGAGGATGCAATTAATCAACACCCAAAGGTTAATGAGTCTGCTGTAGTAGGTTTCCCACATGAAATCAAAGGTTCAGGTATTTATGCCTATGTTATTTGTGATGAACTTTCGGAGGCTGAATTGGAAACAATTGAAGCTGAAATCAGAGCCACTGTTACCAAATATATTGGACCAATAGCAAAACCTGATCAAATACAGATTGTTGGTGGTTTACCCAAAACTCGGTCAGGCAAAATAATGCGCCGAATACTTCGTAAGATAGGTGAAGGAGATGCAACTAATTTGGGTGATACATCTACACTTCTTGATCCTGGTGTCGTTGAAGACATTATTGTTGGCGCTAAAGTTGAAGTTGCGCGATAATCCCTTTTTTAAAATTAATTCTTATCCACGTTTGACAATGGAATGTCATTTTTTGATGGTATTCCGGTTTCAAACTCAGATAAGCCAAACTAGTGTTAATTAATTCACAAATCAAATTATAATGAAAAATCAAAGAGTAATGAATCGTGGTCTTGTTGTTTTAGGTGCTATCCTTATTCAACTCGCCTTAGGTGCTATATACGCATGGTCTGTATTTACACCTTCACTGACTGCAGAAGGATGGGCGAAAGCTGATACTCAATGGGTATTTGCAATTGGTTTAGCTTCATTCGCAGTTTTTATGGTAATAGCTGGTAAAAGGCTTAATACTTATGGTCCTCAAAAACTTACAATTATAGGTGGAATCATATTAGGACTAGGTTATTTGTTAGCTGGATTATTTGGTGGCACTAATTTTATTGCACTTCTAATTCTATTAGGGTTAGTAGGAGGTGCCGGTATCGGTTTGGCATATGTAGTACCGATTGCTGTGGGCATGAGATGGTTTCCCGATAAGAAGGGGATGATCACCGGACTTGCAGTTGCAGGTTTTGGTTTTGGGGCAATGTTTTGGGTAAAGCTGGCCGGCTCGTGGGGACATCTTATTAATAATTTTGGTCTGTCATCCACATTTATAATTTACGGAATTGCTTTTGCTGTTATGGTAATTATAGGTGGTATGTGGATGAAATTTCCTCCTGTAGGCTGGAAACCTGAAGGGTACAAAGAAGATACGGCAGCCGACTTAGAATCAAATGATGATAAGGAATTTGCTAGTAATGAGATGTTAAGTAAAGTACAGTTTTATTTAATATTCTTTGCATTTGTTGTGAGTGCCGGTGCTGGATTAATGTCTATTGGTTTAATGAAACTTTATCCGATGGAGGCTTTACAGGCTAACGGTTATTCAATTGCAGAAGCAAGTGCAATTGCTGGAACTGCAATGGCAGTTTTCTTCAGCCTTGCAAACGGGATTGGTAGAATCGTATGGGGAACATTAAGTGATAAACTTGGACGAAAGACCTCAATAATTATTATGACTGCTACACAAGGGTTATTGGTAATTATGTTTACATATATGGCGGGAAATGAGGTCCTCTTATATCTTGGCGCAACTCTTATTGGATTCAATTTTGGAGGTAATTTTGCCTTATTCCCAACAATAACTGCTGATACTTTTGGAGCAAAAAATGTAGGTCAAAATTATCCATTTGTATTCCTAGCATATGGTGTTGGTGGTATACTTGGACCCATCCTGGGTGGAATGATGGGAGATATAGGCAATTTCTCATTAGCGTTTACTATTTCTGGTTTTGCAGTGTTGGCAGGAACTGTATTAATGATTATGGTTAGACCTGCAACGAAGCATTCTTCACCTGTAATAAGGAAAAAATACGGATATCCACAACGGGCTACTGCTTAACCTGCAGTAGCTTTAGTTTACGAATTTTAGTTATTGATCTCCGAGAGTTAGTTCAACTTTCGGAGATTTTTTTATCTTATCTTTGAGAAATTAATAACAAAATCCATCAATGATCTAATTGATTCATAATCAGATTAACATTATAAGTCAATGCCAATTAAAAAACTTGACAGCATTTTCCGTCCTAAGAGGATAGCTATTATCGGACTATCGAATGATCCAAACAGCGTGGGTAGTTTAACACTTAAAAATCTGGTGGGTGGAGGTTTTCAAGGTGTGGTTTATCCCATTAACCCAAATAGAGAAGCTGTAATGGGAATTCCATGTTATCCAAATATAGAAAGCCTTCCTAAAAAACCTGATTTGGCTGTTATTATGACAGCTGCTAAGCAAGTGCCAGAAATAATTGTCAATTGTGGTAAAGCTGGAATTAACGGAGTAATAGTAATGTCAGCTGGGTTTAAAGAGTCTGGGGAAAAGGGCAAACTCCTTGAGGTAAAGCTTAAAAAGCAAATTGACAAATTCCCTGATATGCGTGTTATCGGTCCTAATTGTCTTGGAGTAATAGTTCCCAAAGCAAAACTTAATTTGAGCTTTGCAAACGGAATGCCTCGACAAGGAAAGGTTGCTTTCATTTCTCAATCAGGAGCGCTATGTGCCTCCGTGCTTGATTGGGCCGATGATACAAAAATAGGATTCTCTTATTTCATTTCGATCGGAAACGCCGTCGACGTTACTTTTGGCGATTTAATAGATTATCTTGGTCAAGATACAAATACGAAATCGATAATTCTATATGTTGAATCATTGGCAAACGCAAGATCATTTATGTCGGCAGCTAGAGCATTTGCACGAAAAAAACCAATAATTGTTTATAAATCTGGCCGCTTCCCTGAATCAGCCGCTGTCGCCGCATCTCATACAGGTGCACTTGCATCAGAGGATGCTATATATGATGCAGTTTTCAGAAGAGCCGGATTGGCTAGAGTTTATGATATTGGTAATATTTTTGACATTACGGATCTTGTCGGCAGAAAACGAATACCCAAAGCTACAGGCCTTGCAATTGTTACTAATGCTGGTGGTCCGGGGGTTATGGCAACAGATACAATAATCTCTTTAGGAGGTAGACTCGAACCTCTTTCAGAAGAAACAATGAGCAAACTTAACCAGCTCTTACCGCCATATTGGTCACACGGAAACCCGATAGATGTATTAGGAGATGCTACTCCTAAACGAGTATCGCAAGCCATAAGTATTGTCCTTAATGATAAATATATAGATGCTGTACTTATAATCCTTACTCCACAGGCGATGACAAATCCAACTGCAATAGCGGAGGCAATCGTTGAAATTTCAGCTCAAACATCAAAATTTATAATGGCTGCTTGGCTTGGTGGTACAAGCATGCATAAGGGTCTGGATATCTTAACAAGTGCAGAAATACCTGTTTATAATACTCCTGAGCAGGCTATGAGATCGTTTATGACTATGACACAGTACATGAAAAACCTGGAACTTTTGTACGAAACTCCAAAGGACGTTCCAGTAGCATTCAACTACGACAGAGAAAGCCTGAGAGAAAAATATATTGGCAGAATATTTAGGAAATCAAAGGTTCTGTCAGAAGATGATTCAAAGCTGTTGATCAATGATTATGGAATCTCAACAACTCATCCTGAATTGGCATTAACAGAAGATGATGCTGTTGACATTGCCAACAGAAAAGGTTATCCTGTTGTTTTGAAGATCAGCTCCCCTGACATAACTTATAAGTCGGAGGTTGGTGGCGTAGCATTAAATCTTGAAACGGAGGAGATCGTTAGAGCTACTTACAAAAATATGCTTGAAACTATTGGCGCAAAAGTACCAGATGCAAATATTATTGGTATCACGGTTCAAAAAATGATTAACAGGAAAGATGATATTGAAATGATTATTGGCATCAAAAAAGATAGTTTGTTTGGTACAATAATGCTTGTGGGCATGGGTGGTACCAGTGCAGAGTTATTTAACGATAAACGCCTTGAATTTCCACCATTAAATGAACAGCTTGCTCGTCAAATGTTAAAGTCGCTTCAAATTTATCCTTTACTTGAAGGATATAGGGGTAGTAAGCCAAAAAATATTGACAAATTAATCGAGGTCCTAATAAGGATATCATATCTCGCTGCTGATTACCCGGAAATTGAAGAATTGGATATAAATCCCCTAATAGTTACTTCCGAAGATGTTATTGCACTAGATGCCAGGATTGTTGTAGATAATGATTCACCCAGTAAAGCAAATGCCGATTATTCACATCTCATCCTAAGACCATATCCTGAACGCCTTAGAAAAATGTCGAAATTAAAAGATCGAACAGATGTCTTGCTTAGACCTATAAAACCTGAAGATGAATCCCTATGGTTGGAAATGTTAGGGAGCTGTTCGAAGGAATCAATTTACCACAGGTTTAGATATGATTTCCATTTTAATTCTCATGAAGTTGCTACACAGTTTTGCTATATTGATTATGATCGTGAAATGGGAATAGTTGCTGAAATAGATTATGAAGACCGGAAAAGATTGATTGGAGTTGGAAGACTGATTGCCGACCCTGATGTTGTGAATGCTGAATATGCAGTCCTAGTTGCTGATGACTGGCAACATAATGAACTAGGGTATATATTAACACAATATTGTGTTGAAATAGCTGGTATTGCTGGTATAAAACGTGTTTCTGCTGAAACCACAAAAGATAATAAAGCAATGATATCGGTCTTTAAAAAATTAAATTTTAAAGTGCATTTCAATGATGACACAACTGTTACAGTTTTTAAGGATTTGAAATGATTGTATAATTAAAGAGAATAGAGTTGTAATTAGATTGTCGTGTTATTTAGATACAATCACATATATTTTTGTTTAAAATATAGAGCCACATATAATTTAAGAGTTAAACAAGTTATTTCATTTGTGCCTTTAAGAAGACTATCTTTGCAAAGTTGAATTAAAGCTCCGGGAATCAGGATTTAAGAGTCGAATTTAGGATAATATGAGATTATCTGGGATATTGATTCTGGGCTCAAACCTTATTATACAAGTAGTCTTAATTCTTCAAAATTTAATCAATCACAAATTACTATCAATCAATTAAAAATGGACCAGTTAACGGATTTTAGATTAGGTGATAAGTTAAAGCCCAAAGGAAAAATTCATTCAGTAGGGATTGTGGGGTGTGGTTCTGTTGGGCAAAGCATTACTTTACTCGTAGCACGTTATGGAATGGAAGTTATTTTTGTTGATGTATCCGAAGACCGTATTAACGATATATTTTTAATGCTAGAAGATCAGCTTAATGATGAAATAAATCATTGGGGTATAACACCATCAGAAAAGCGGCTTGTGTTATCAAGGATTCATGGCACAACTAATTTAAATGAGCTAGCGAATTGTGATGTTGTAATAGAAGCAATTGGCTCAAGGAAAGAGGGTACAATGAAAGAATCGAGAAAAGATGTCTTTCGCAAAATAGAAGATGTTGTACATTATGATGCTATTATATCTTCCAACATAAGCACACTAATGATTTCGGATCTTGCTGAAGTATTGAAAAATCCGGGCCGGGCAATAGGAATGCATTTTATTGAACCCATCGATAAAACTAATATAGTTGAAGTAGTGAAAGGTATTAACTCTACAAGTGAAGCTAATGAACAGGTGATAAGATTTTGCCAGATGATTAATAAGAAAGGAGTAAGTGTACGTGAATCTCCTGGCAATATAAGTACAAGAATGATAATTCCTATTATTAATGAAGCTTGTGAAATATTAATGGAAGGGATTGCTTCGGTTGAAGATATTGACCTTACAATACGTGAAACTCTCGGGCATAATGTTGGGCCTTTTGAACTTGCCGATAAAATAGGACTTGATAAAGTGCTGAAATATATGGAGAACCTGTATGCAGAATATGGTGATAATAAGTACAAAGCATCACCGGTAATTAAGAGGCTGGTAAGAGTAAATTATCTTGGTCGATACGTCGGTCGTGGTTTCTATAATTATGAAAATGAAAAACCGGTTAGTAGTAACATAATCAATGCAGTAATTAAGTAATCCCTTGTAGTTATATTTTAAGAAGAAGAAATGAAAATCATTGTTTTAAATTGCGGAAGTTCCTCAATAAAGTATCAGCTTTTCGATATGCCATCATCAAAAACGATAGCAAAAGGATTAGTCGATAAAATTGGATTAAAAGGAAGTGGAATTAAGCATATACAAGGCGATAAAGATCCAGTAATTATTGAAGGAGAAATTCTTGACCATAAACAAGGTATTGAATATTTACTTGGGATATTGATAAGTGAAAAATATGGAAGTCTTAATAAAGTAGAAGAGATTCAGGCAGTTGGACACAGGGTTGTTCACGCTGCTGAAGAATTTAGCGGGAGTGTGTTAATTAACGATAAAGTAATTCATGCTCTTGAAAAATCTACCGAATTAGCACCTCTTCATAATCCTCCAAATTTAGAAGGTATTTATGCAATGCAGCAATTGCTTCCTGAGGTTAAGCATGTTGGAGTTTTCGATACTGCTTTTCATCAAACAATACCCGAGCATGTTTACTTGTATGCAATTCCATACGTACTTTACGAAAAGTATAAAATTAGAAAGTATGGATTTCACGGTACAAGTCATAAATTTGTAAGTGCCAGGGCGTGTGATATACTAAAGGTTGATATATCAGATCAAAAAATAATTACTTGTCATCTTGGTAATGGCTCTTCAATGGCAGCAATTAGTAATGGAAAATCCTATGACACATCGATGGGTATGACGCCAACCGAAGGCCTTATAATGGGTACACGTACTGGTGACCTTGATCCGGGAGCGCTATTATATATTGCAGATAAAGAAGACATAAGCAATAACTACACAAATACACTTATAAACAAGTTTTCTGGGTTGTTAGGAATTTCAGGTATTTCATCCGATATGCGAGATATTGAAGGTGCTGCCGAAGATGGTAATCATAGAGCACAACTCGCTTTGGAGATGTTTGCCTACAGGGTTAAAAAATATATTGGTTCTTATTCTGCAGCTCTTGGTGGTGTTGATATTATTGTTTTTACTGGCGGTATAGGAGAAAATGATACGAAAACGCGTAACAGGGTATTAAGTGATCTTGAATTTATGGGCGTTTTTATTGATGCCCAAAAAGCAAAAATTAGGGGTAAAGAAGCAGTTATTTCACAAGATGATTCACCGGTCAAGGTGCTGGTTGTACCTACTGATGAGGAACTCATGATAGCTCGTGATACTTTTGACTTAGTATGCTGAAAGTGCTACTGGTTTTAGTTTTATCCATTAACCAGAAAACAAAACTCAACATTAAAATTCAGTAATCTTTAAACAGTAACTTCAAGCTTACTGTCGATTAATTGACAAGTTTGTTCAAATATTTCATCAATTGAACAATCACCCATCAGTTCTATGAACTTACCTCTTTCTTCATACCAGTGGATCAAGGGGCAGGTTTCGTCTCTGTAAATTTTAAGTCTGTTTTTTATAACATCTTCTGTATCATCTTTTCTGCCTTCAACTTTTGCGCGTTTAAGCAGTCTGTTAAGTATTTTATCATCTCCAACTTTTAGTCCCAGCACCATCGATATTGTTTCATTTTCTTTTTTAAGGATTTTGTCTAGATCAATTGCTTGCTTAATTGTACGTGGGTATCCATCAAAAATATAACCTTCAGTATTTTTATTTTTTACTAATGCTGATTCAAGTATTTTAATTATTAGTTCATAAGGAACTAATTCACCTTTTTCAACAATTGTTTTTAGTTGAATACCAAATTTCGAACCTGACTTTATTTCATTACGAATTATATCACCGGTAGAAATATGAAGCAGATTGTACCTCTTTGCAATCCGAACCGATTGTGTCCCTTTACCACAACCCGGTGGCCCAAAAATGATTATATTAAGCATATTTATTTTGTTTAGAATTAGTCCTCAAATATACTGATTTATTATACTACTGTGAAATAATTAACAGAAAATAATTTTTGGTTTTTTAACTAAATAAATTTTCTTACCGCTCGAATTTTTACTTTTGCTAAAGTATTTTATCCGAAATTGATTTATAATGCTCGACAGCTTGCAATATCAAGTTAATGAATTAGTAATTAGTGATTCAGTAAATGTTAACTTCCCTATAGAGGACAGCAGTACTTTGTCAAAACCTATTGTAGTTAACTTTTTCCAGAACGAAGGTATTGATATAAGCCCGATACTACATTTGTATAATTCAAATACCGATGTTATTGCATACGTGCTGCTGATATTGTTAGGAATTATTTCAACCATCTGGTACTTTATGCCAGATCGCTTTTCAACTATTTTCTCAATAAGATCAGAAAGCAATCTATCACGATCAGGAAACAGTTTAACAAAAGTACATGGAACCTTGGTAATGGGATTCTTGTGGTTAAACTTTGTAATCTCAACATGTATCTTTATATTAATTCTATTACAAAGGTTCTTTGAGAAAGACATAGTAGGTATAACTGATTTTGAAATACTGGGTTATATCTTCCTATTGCTTATTGGACTGCTTTTATATCGATTCATTATTATTTTTGCAGCAGGAGCGATCTTTCAAACACAAAAATTAAAAAGGCTGCAAGTAATTATAGGTTTAAATACCAATTTTATTACAGGTGTATTATTAGTACCTATTACATTAGTTGTATTATATACAGGGGTCAATTTTTTTATATATATAGGTATTGCTGTAATAGTCATATTGCAAGTCTACAGATTACTTAAAACAGTTATTATAGGAAAATCAAGTGTAATTTTTTCGGCATTACATATTATTTTATACCTTTGCACGCTCGAAATAGTACCCGTTTTGGTACTGATGAGATTGATAGGTAACGCTTCCGACATATAAAACCATATTGCTAGTTCTCATGCAATCAGTTTTATAGGGAACCAAAAGATGGAATATTGAAGGTAAAAAATATATTAGTTTCGCAACCTGAACCTGCCGATATGGGCAAATCACCTTATGGTGAATTGTGTAAAAAATTTAATGTGAACATTGACTTTCACAAATTCATTACCATTGAAGGGATAGGAGCTCAGGAATTTAGAAAAGCGAAAGGGACTTTTAACGAGCATACCGCCATAATTTTAACCAGCCGTCATGCTGTAGATCATTTCTTTAGGATGGCTAAAGAAATGCGATTCGAAATTCCCGATTCACTTAAATACTTCTGTATTTCTGAATCAACAGCATATTATTTACAAAAATATGTGCAATACAGGAAAAGGAAAATATTTTATGGAAAGCAAAATTTTGCTGATCTGATAAATGTTATAAAAAAGCATAGTGAAGAAAAATTTCTAGTCCCGTCATCAGATATTCATAAGCAAACAATGTTTAAGTTATTGGATGAGAATAATATTAATTATTCGAATGCTGTAATTTATCGTACTGTGGCAAGTAACCTATCTCATGTTGAGATATCAAAATATGACTTAGTAATTTTCTTTAGCCCTGCAGGAATTAAATCATTACAAAATAATTTTCCTGATTACGAACAGAATGATAAACTAATAGCAGCTTTTGGTCCAACAACTGCAAAGGCTGTAAAAGAAGCTGGACTAAGACTTAGTATCCCTGCACCTACCCAATCAGCTCCATCAATGACTATGGCCATCGATGAGTTTCTTACAAAGGAGGCAAAAGACAGGAGAAAGAACGGCCGTAAATAAAGCCCTATATATTCTGACTCCAATAACAAAACGATAAACTCTTTTTGATTTTATAGTCAATGTACTTATGATCACTCTCTATTCTTAGTATCGATAATAATCGTAACAGGTCCTGAATTTGTAAAGGAAATATCCATCATTGCACCAAATTCACCAGTGTTAACTTCCTTGTTCAGATGCTTTTCCAGTTCAGTAACAAATAGCTCATATAATGGAATTGCTTTTTCAGGAGCAGCTGCATTAATATATGATGGCCTGTTGCCTTTTTTTATTTTGGCATACAATGTAAATTGACTGATAACAAGAGCTTCACCATCAATATCTATTACTGATAAATTCATCACACCTTCTTTATCATTGAATATTCGTAGCTGGGAAATTTTTTTACTTAACCAGCTTACATCTTCAATATCATCATTGTTTTCGATGCCCAGTAGTACCAAAACACCTTCATTAATACTCGATGTAACTAGGTCGTCTATGGTAACCGATGCTGAAGTTACTCTTTGAATTACCGCTCTCATAATATTGTTTTTTTGACTTGCAATTTATTAATTTTGTAGAAAAAGAATGCAATGGCAAGATTAAGTGTTAACATCAATAAAATAGCCACTTTACGAAATGCGCGAGGCGGGCATCAACCCGATCTAATTCAGTTTGCAAAGGACTGTGAGAAGTTTGGGGCTCAAGGGATAACTGTACACCCTCGGCCTGATGAGCGTCATATAAGGTATAATGATGTTGAATTACTTAAGCCTGTTATTGTCACAGAATTTAATATTGAGGGCAACCCAACTACCGAATTTATTGATCTGGTATTGGCTAATAAACCAGATCAGGTTACTTTAGTACCTGATGATCCAGGACAGTTGACTTCAAATCACGGTTGGGATACAAACAATAATAAGGGATTTCTAATTGACGTAATCGGAAGATTTAGGGAAGCTGGTATTCGTACATCTATTTTTGTCGATCCAGTTATGAATATTGTTGCAGGCGCAGCAAAAACAGGAGCGGACAGAATTGAACTGTACACCGAAAGTTATGCACTTGGATATATCGAAAACAAATCAGAGGCTGTCAAACCCTTTATTGAAACTGCTGTGCTGGCCAAAGAATTGGGACTTGGCCTCAATGCAGGGCATGACCTGAGTCTTATTAACTTAAATTATTTTGTTGAAAAAATCCCTTGGCTGAAGGAAGTGTCTATTGGGCATGCATTAATTTGTGACTCATTAAATTACGGACTTGAAAACACCATCCAGCTTTACTTGCGTGAATTAAAAATATCCTAACCTTTCACGATGGAAAAAACCTGAAAGGTTAGGATGCAATCTAATTAAACTTTAGCCTTAAAAAGTACAGAAGTAATAAGTTCGATCAGAAATCCATAGATCATTCCCATTACTACCGTAGAAATAGCTATCATTTGAGTGCTCATTTCTGCATTCTCTGGGCCCATCATAGAGCCAAAAGCAGCAGGAATACTGAAAATCAGACCCATTACTATACCATTAATAGCCCAATGACCCATGTTAAAACGGCTAATGCCGATGCCAAAACCCATTAGCATACGTCCGGAAATAATAGTTATGCCAAGCCATGGTGCCAATTCATTCGATCCCCAATTACAGGCAAAGCCAAAACAAACTAAACCAAACAGGAGTCCACAAAGTGTTGCAATAATTAATCGTTTCATAATGTGATTTTTATAGATTTGTGCAGTAAAAATAGTAATTTTATTGAATTATTCAGGATGAGAACAGGAAAATAGATAACCTAAATTATAATAATGAAAACTTTTAATAAACTGTACTTAATTATAATTCTATTATTAGTTGTAGTTGAAATTAATGCTATAGAGGATGTGAATGTGTTAAAAGTTGGGGTTCAAATAAAACCTCCTTTTATTATGAAAAATAATAATCAATATATTGGTGCATCACTGGATCTATGGACGAAGATTGCAGATTCTTTAAATACGAAATATACTTTGGTCGAATATGAATTACCTGATCTCTTAAAAGCGATAGAAAGTGGCGAAGTCGATATTGCGATATCTCCATTAATGGTTACTTCAACACGGATTAGAGAATTTGGGTTTACGCAACCATATTATATAACAAACCTTGCATATGCAACGAAATCCGATATGGATAAAGATTTTATTACATTAATATCAAATATTTTCTCAGTTGGGTTTTTAAAATCACTAATTCCATTGCTATTGATTATATCAATCTTCGGAACTATTATTTGGGCTCTGGAACGGAAGAGAAATGCAAAGCAATTTGGTAAAGGAATACATGGTGTTGGGTCAGGTATTTGGTGGTCGGCTGTAACTATGGCAACTGTTGGTTATGGAGATAAGTCACCTATTACGCCTATTGGCAGATTAATATCAATTATATGGATGTTTACAGCTGTTATAATGATATCGGGTTTAACAGCTAGTATAAGTTCCAGCTTAACGATAAACAGATTAAAGACGGAAATTAGTAGTTTTGATGATCTTAGAAAATCTGAGGTTGGCTGCATTCCTGGTTCAGGATCTTCTGAATTATTAGACCTTTATAGAATACAGTATTCAAATTATAATACAGTTGAGGACGGTCTTATAGCTGTTGATAATGACAAGATTTCAGCTTTTGTTTATGATGATGCTGTGTTAAATTATGCTGTACACAGTAGCAAATTAGATGAAAGAATTGAGATTGTTCCAACTTCATATGCTAAAGAATATTTCAGTTTTGCATCTTCTAACTACGCGCTACTTGCAAGAGTTGACAGGATTCTTTTAGAGATAATAGAAAGTGCCGATTGGGAACGGGATCTGCAAAAATATCATATCGAATACAGACATTAGAATAGTACGTTTGTTACAGGGTACCATATAGCAGCAATAAGTAAAGCAGAGCAATTAAGAAAGCTCGGTTCAAAATTGCCCAATGATAGTTGTGGTGTGCAACAGCCTGATAACCATGATTTTGAGTTATTGGTTAAAAAGTTTAAAATTAGTAATATTCGGTTTAAAATTATCGATTATATAGCAGAACAATACCCACAATACTTCCCCTTAATTTCATAATTTTACACAATGGAATTATTCTATCATAGATATGGTGAAAAAGGCAATCAGCCTATAATAATACTACATGGTTTGTTTGGTATCTCAGATAATTGGGTGAGTTATGCTCGTCGGATTGCAATGGAAGGATTTGAAGTATTCGTAGTCGATCAACGAAATCATGGCCAGTCTCCACAAAGTGACAATTTCAACTATTTAGCCTTAACAGATGACCTGTTCGATTTTATTGATGACCATGAAATTGAGGACCCGATATTAATTGGCCATTCTCTTGGTGGGAAGGTAGCAATGCGTTTTGCCCTCGAAAATCCACATCTTGTAAAAAAACTTGTTGTTGTTGATATTACCCTCAAAGCTTATGGGCCTCGCGAACATCATCGAAAGATAATAGATGCAATGAAAGCTATTGATTTTAGTAAAGTTGTTACACGAAGTGATGTGGAAAAACAGTTGGCAGCTTCTATTCCTGAATTACGGATTCGCCAGTTTATTATGAAGAATCTGCACCGTAATGATAAAAATGATTTTGAATGGCGAATCTACCTGGCAGGACTTGAGAATAATCTTGATAAGATGTTCGATGCCATTGAGACAACAACAAAGTTTGAAAAGCCAACAATATTTATCAAGGGGGGTGCATCCGATTATATATTACTTGAAGATTTCGATCAGATTAGATATAATTTCCCAAATGCCGAGATTATTACAATAGAAGGTGCATCACACTGGGTTCATGTTGAGGCTATGGAAAGATTCTATCAGCTAACAATGGGATTTGCAACAGGACAACCATCATGGTATAAAAATTAATGTTAGCAGATTTGTCCTGTGAATCAGGAAAGAAGTTAAGCTAATTCTGCCTGACTTTTCTTGTATATTCTGTTAGATACCCCTATACTGAATTCATACAAAATAATGAGTGGAAAAACAACAAGAACCTGGCTAAACATGTCAGGTGGAGTAATAATTGCCGCTAGTATCAGCATAATAACATACATATACTTTCTGTTCCGTTTCATAAAATCAGGAGTAAGCATACCTATCTTTGTTAGAAAGTAAACCAGTATTGGCAGTTCAAAAACAAGTCCTACAGCAAATGTAACCGAAACAACCGTGCTAATATATGAGGAAAGGGATATTTGATTGTGAACAGATTCACTAACATGGTAAGTGCCTAAAAAATTAACTGTTAATGGAACAATTAAAAAGTAACTGAATAGGATGCCCATTAAAAACAATACTGAACTGATGAAAACTCCACCACTTGAATATTTTCTTTCAGTTTCTTTCATTGCTGGTTTAACAAATCGCCATATTTCCCATAATATATAAGGAAAAGCCAGAATAAAGCCTGCAACTAATGAAATATACATATGTGTAAGAAACTGCCCTGACATTTTAATGTTGATTATATCAAGCTTCATGTCTTGTATGCAAAGAGCATTTAATGACAGCCATTCTCCAAGTCGGCATAATACCCTGTTTGAAATAAACTCAGAACTGCTGGGTGCCAGTATTATTTGATCAAAAATAATTTCACGGTTAATAAACGCAACAATTGCAAGTGCAACAATAGCAATAAGAGACCTCATAATATGCCACCTCAACTCATCAAGGTGATCCCAAAAGGTCATTACCTTTTCTTTTGGCTGATCATTTTTTGTGTTAGTCTCTTCCATTTGGTAATTGAATTGCCAAAAGTAAAAAAACCTCGCCATTATTGAAGAGGTTTTTAATCAATTTGTATTCTTTCTATAATTGGCTTTTTCGCCAACAACGGGAAAGTGCTGTCCTCTTAGGTGGCCTTGCACCTTAAAGGTCGAAATAATAAGTATTTGCTATATTCAACCTCTCAGGAAGAAAAAACCTAAAAGGTTAGGTGCTGTTACGTGAACACAATTTGCGTTCCCGGGCCATCACACATCTCGTAAAGTTCGCCAACGGTTATTACAT
>NYYH01000011.1 GCA_002686705.1 Bacteroidota bacterium | reverse complement strand
CTCGGCCTCTTCAGTAGAAGTTGCATATTCAGTTGCGGCAATCACAATACCTGCTTCTTTAAAATCCATAAGATTTTTTATTGAGTTTATTAAACTACCTCAAGTTGATTTCGAGAATACAATGATCCTAAATATGGGACAGCTTTTAAGCATTCCTTTTATAATAGTTGGAGCCATACTATTATATCGATCACGAAGTGAAATCGACAATAAAAAATAGTTTTACCCTAAATTATTTAAATCAATAAGTTTTACAATTAAATAACGTTAATATCAATAATGGTTAAGTCCAATATTTATATATTATTAGTAGCAATACTAATAACATTTTTTTCTGCATGCAGTAACCAGCCGGAATATACAACGGTACTAAGTAGTAACGAAGAAATTCCTATCCCAAGTATGGCTTATGGTATTAACGTTGACACACTTACTGTTATCACTGCTAAGGTAAAGAAGAATGAATTCTTATCCGACATACTACTTAGATATGGTGTAAGTTATGGAGATATTGACCATATTGCCAGAAACACAAAAAAGATATTCGATGTAAGAAAAATTGTTACTGGCAATACTTATTCTGTAATATGTACAGCTGACACTTTAAAAAAGGCACTTTATTTTGCTTATGAACTTTCAGCTTCTAAGTATATCATGTATAGTTTAATAGATTCGATAGTTGCTTATCGAGGTAAAAAAAAGATTGATACGATTAATAACACTGTTTCGGGACTTATTAGTTCATCTCTTTGGAATGCTATAGTTGACAATGGTTCGGATCCAAATCTTGCCAATGAATTGTCTGAAATTTATGCATGGACTATTGATTTTTTTGGACTTCAAAAAGGTGATACTTACAAAGCTATATTTGAGGAGCAATTTGTTGATGAGGTATATATCGGTTTGGCGGATGTAAAGGCATCTATGTTTTATCATGGAGGTGATAGCCTTTATGCATTTTATTTTGAACAAAACGGTAAGGGTGACTATTTTGATGAAAATGGAAATAGTTTACAGCGTACTTTTCTTAAAGCACCTTTACGCTTTAAACGAATTAGCTCAGGATTCTCAAACAGTCGACTTCATCCGGTACTTAAAATTCGTCGACCCCATCATGGAGTTGATTATGCAGCGGCTTCTGGCACTCCTGTTTATACAGTTGGTGATGGAACAGTAGTCAAGAAAGGTTATCAAAAAAGAGGTGGTGGAAATTATATTACAATAAAACATAATGGAACATATTCAACTACATACATGCATCTTAAGGGATATGCGAAGGGAATAAAGGTTGGTAATCATGTAGTTCAGGGTGAGTTAATTGGATATGTTGGAACATCAGGTCTCTCCACCGGACCTCATCTCGATTTTCGCTTTTACAGAAACGGTAAACCTGTAAATCCATTAAAAGTAGAATCCTCACCATCATTGCCTATTGATGCAGAAAATAGAGCAGCTTTTGATTCTGTGGTTAGTAATTATTTCATTAGGCTAAATAGAATAAAATAATATTATTGCATTGTCTAGATTACAAATATATTTGCAAGCAGAATTAGCTAGTATCGTAGACTTAAGCTAATTATGGATGATATATTTCAATAATAGATTACAAAAAAACCCCATTACACAAACTGTGTAATGGGGTTAGTATATTAGCAACTAACTAATTACTCTGATATTATTTAGCAAACCATAGTTTTGTTGTTAGTAGATCACCACCTATAGCAGAAGCAGCCGCTGTATAATTATCTCCGTTTAAGGTTTGTTCAAATACAGGATAAGTGAATCTTGTTGGTATTGAATTCACATATGCGTCAGCAGCAAGGGGTAAGACTGGGAAACCTAGGCGTCTCCATTCAGTCCAGCCTAGGTATCCATTGTTATAGAAAGCTATCCAAGCTTGTGTAGCAATCGTTTCCTGCCAAGTATCATATGCTGTTGAATAAGCAACATCCGGATTAGCAAGATAATCTGCAATACCTTCTGTGCCCCAGAAATCAAATGATGCAGTAATACCTGCATTGTAGTGAGCTTCTGCATTTGCTGGATCATCTTGTCTTGCATAATATTCAGCAAGATAAAACTCAACTTCAACATAGCTTAATATAGTGCATGGGAAAGTAGGAACTGTTGCAATATCATCAGCTACATGTGAGTAAAGGGCATATGGGCTACTTGCTCCATAAACACCACCTAAATAAACATTTGTATCAGGGGCCAATGTGAAATAGGCTGGCCTTCTAGGATCCTCGAGAGGATTCATATAATCAGTTATAAGAGTGGTTGCAACGAAGTCCTGCCTGCCACTTAAGACAAGGTCAACATAAAGTGGGTTTGTATTTGGAGGAGAATCCAGATATACAAAATTTGCATTATCTGCATTTGAACTAAAAGCACCTCCCATAGCAGATGAAACTACACCAGCATCTTTTATTACAGTACCCATTTTAAGTTTAAGTGTATTTGCAAACTTTTTCCATGCACTTACATCACCATGATAAATAAAATCAGCACCTCCAAAACTACCATTATTTTCATCAAGTGCAGCAATATCAGTTTCTAAACGAGTAAGTAGGTTTGAATAAATTGTTGCAGCATCTTCATATACAGGTTGTATATTATCAATATCTAAAGCCGCTCCATAAGGAATATTACCCCACAGAGTAACCATTCTTTCCCAGGCAAATACCATCATAATGTCGTTAATTACCAACTGGTTTGCAGCCTCGGCCTCTTCAGTAGAAGTTGCATATTCAGTTGCGGCAATCACAATACCTGCTTCTTTAAAATCCATAAGCACATTACGATACCATACACGCCATGCATTGTCTGAAATGGTTCTGTTAATAATATTGTAATTAGCTTCATCAGTATAAGTAGTCTCTGTCCAGTATTCTGCCCAAAGTTTGAAAACATTAAGATTTACATTGGTACTTGCAATTTGGTCGGCAAGATTTTTTTGAGCATTTGAGAACAGTGTTACTCCGGGAACCTCTGTCGGGTTCTTCGTGTCCTTATTTAAGTCTTCCAGTTTTGTGCAGGAAGCAATAATTAAGAACGTCATTAATATTATAAGTATTTTTTTCATATCTGTTTTTTTAAAATTGTAGGTTAACACTAAATCCAAAAGTTCGTGTAGAGGGCATCACACCACTCTGCCATCCTTGCATGTTACCAGCTCCAATTCCGCCTTCAGGATCAGCATCAGGAAGGTTTTTCATTAGAATTGCTACATTAGATGCTGTCAAACTAAATGTTACTCCCCTGATGAAACTTTTTGCTAATATGCTTTGAGGCATAGTGTATGATAGCGTTATGTTTCTCAGTTTAATGTAAGATGCATCATATACATATCTGGCATTTGGGCTACGTGCCCATCCCTGAGCTGTGTATCTATCACCAGCAATTCTTATCTCGTTAGGAGTTCCATCAGGCGTAACACCTGAATTAATTAATCCACCACCATTTTCTAATGTATTTCTAACAGGATTGCCTAAATCATTTGTACCAGCAGTGTTCTCATACAAACCTGTGCCTTGTCCGTACCATTGATCAAGTGAGAATACATCCCCACCTTTTTGCCAGTCGAATAAAAAGCTGAATCGCCAGTTTTTATAAGTAAGTGTATTTAATAAACCACCATTCCAGTCTGCATTTTGATCACCAATAACGTTATCTGATGTAGTTGTTTTCCTGTAATGTCCAGCGAGTCCACCTTCTTGTTCAACAATTGGTTCATCATAATGAGCTGTAACATTACCATCGGCATCATAAATATCATATACGTAATCAGTACCTAATATAGTTCCATAAGGTTGTCCAACTCTTGCATTTATTGAGATACCTCCCTGGAATCTACCAAGCCTTAAGTTCTCAACACCTTCAAATAAGGAAATAACTTCGTTTCTGTTTCTACTCCAGTTAAGTTGAATATCCCATCTCAAGTCTTTAGTAACAACAGGTGAGCCACTTATAATCAACTCAACTCCTTTATTTTGAATCTCACCGGCATTTACAAATTTTGTTGAATAACCGGTAGCATCTGATACAGCAACAGGCAGAATTTGATCAACAGATTTTGTATCATAAAGAGCAAGATCTATTCCAAGACGATTCATAAAGAAGTTCATTGCAAGACCACCTTCAAGACTTTTAGTTCTTTCCGGTACTAATGCATCATTCTTTTTTTCACTATTTACCGAAAACAAAGTTGCACTGAATGGTGTTGGTTTTGTGTAAGTATCAATAAGACTTGCAAATGGTGCATCATTACCAACTTCTGCATAGTTTATTCTCACTTTACCAAATTGCATCCAGTCAGCATCAATTAACTCAGAGAAAACAAAACTAAGAGCAACTGATGGATAATAATAAACTGCGTTATCCTTAGGAAGAGTTGAAGAATGGTCCCTTCTAATTGTAGCATCTAAATACAAAGTATTTTTCCATCCAAATGAAACACTGGCAAAAATACCATTAACGCCAATTTTTTCAGCTTCTTCAATAGTTGCCAAAGGATCACTTATAGAATTATTAATAGCATAAAGTTCTGGTACAACTAATCCCCCATTTGTAGAATTAAAGGTTGAGTTCATAGTTGTTCTTCTGATGTTTGTACCAAGAAGACCTGTGAAGCTAAGATCATCAGTTATCTTTTTATTGAAGTTACCCATTAAATCGAAGTTAGTTTCAATAAAACTTCTGTTGAACTTAGAGTAACCTGATTGAACACTCAGAGGTGCCAATCGATTACCAGCAGGGCTAATACCAAAACGATTAGCAATACTTCCTATGGCGCGTCTTTCTTCCTGAACTTCTTCATAAGTATCAACAGAAGCACGGCCCATGATGCTAAACCAGTCAGCAATTTCATAATTAAGCATTACATGACCAAATAACCTGTCTCTACTATCTTGTTCAAAGTTTTTGTATCTTGTCCAATAAGGGTTGTCCCAATATATAGGGAAAGGATTGTGTGTGCCACTTCTATTCCAAGTGACGTTTCGTCCGGTTGCATCGTAAATATCTTTTTGCTCAAGGATATCAACATTAACTTGCCACCATTGTCTGAATTCAGAAAGAATATTGTCGCTATAACCGGTAGAGTTACGTCCTTTACCTTGTGCATTGATGTAACTGGCAGCAGCACTTACTGTTAATTTATCTGTTAAGTCAAATGATCCGTTAAAAGTAAAATTATTCTTTTTTAGATGACTGTTGGGCATAATGCCTGTTTGATCAAAGTTTGTATAAGAAACCCTGTAATTGCTACGATCGGTTGCACCATCAAATGCAATGCTGTTTTGTAATGTCCATGCAGTTTCAAAAAAGGCACTGGCATCATTTTTTCCATTTACCCATGGTGTGGCCTGTTTGTAAGTTGGAGAATCTTCGTCGAATGCACCCCATTGAAAAACCATCAAACTTGGATCAAATGCTTGACCCATAGAAGCATCTTCAGTAAAAGGAACTACTAAGCCATTAACTCCTGGAAAAACATCGGTTTCGTCTGATAAACCAGGATAGTCACCACCACTATAATAAGGGCCATAACCTGCACCGTAACCAGTTTGGTAATCAGGTAGAGTGCTTTTATCAGCCATACCCATCTGTACACTGGAATTAAGTGTAATACCAATTCTGTCTTCTCCGCTATCAACGTGACTACTTCCTTTTTTAGTTGTAATCATGATAACACCGTTTGCAGCACGCGAACCATAAAGAGCAGTTGCCGCAGCACCTTTAAGAATATTCATTGATTCGATGTTCTCAGGGGTGATGTCACTAACAGTATTACCAAAGTCGTAACCGTATCCACCTCGCTCCTGCTCTTCAGCATTGGATGTTGAGTTATTAACCGGAACACCATCAATAACAAAAAGTGCCTGGTTATTACCTGTAAGAGAGGTTGAACCCCTGATAATAACGTTGGTTGATCCACCAAAGTTGTTATTAACTTTTAATGAAACACCGGCAGCCCTACCCTGCAAGTTGTTAATGAAGTTGTCAGTTTTAACTTCGTTAATCGAAGAACCGCTAATTTCCTGAGTGGCATATCCAAGTGATTTCTTTTCACGGGAAACACCAAGGGCGGTTACAACAACCTCTCCCATCATAACGGCGTCTGCTTCCATTGTTACAAAAATTGAGCTTTGATCCCCGATAGTAATCATAACAGTTCTCATACCCACATATTTGTAAACTAACACTTCTGCTTCAGGTGATACATCCAGCGAATAGTTGCCGTCTATATCAGTAACAGTACCAATTGTGGTACCCTGCACCTGAACAGTAACGCCCGGTATACCTGCGCCATCACTGGCACCTGTAACCTTACCGCTAATGGTCCTCGTTTGAGCATTGGCAAAATTTGCACCAACAAGAAACAAGAACGCTAGCAAAATTGTAATTTTTCTCATAATGATAATTTTTGATTAATGAATTAGTTAAACATATAATTTAATTTTAATTTCCGATCGTGTAGTTGATTTTTCCTTCTTTTCCTATTAATAACCCTTCCTTCCTTTTTAATAATAAGGGTACAAACTTAATAAAATATTAATGTAAAATTAACAATTATTAACAAACATAGATAAATTTTGAATAATTAATTAAAAAAATAAGGTTTTTATTAAAATATTTAAAGTGCTAAGATAGTTGATTAAACTGAAAGACAGAAGAATAATACTATAATTTTCAAGGTTGTTTATTTTGAAATAGAGCAACTATTCGGTGATTATATAATGCAGAATATCAATTCATTAACTTTGTCACAATTAACATAAAAATGAAATCGTAAGGAACCCAACGCGCTAAAAATCAGTGATAAAGTAAATAGTGGGCTTTGTATTTTGCTTTGAGAACACCATTGTTAATATAAGTAATTGGATAATTGTTAAGCTGTTAAACTATTCGGTAACTTACAATTAGTTTAGATTTTTTACACAAACCTTCGGTAGTATCTCATCAAAATAAAAGCAAGGATAAGCCCTACAATAATATAGCTTAGAATTAATTTATTTTCTAAAAACACTTCGCTTGCAAGCATTATTAAAAAAACAGAAATGAATAGATAAAATCCAATTTTTTTTAATTTAAAGATGAGAAATCCGCTAACTATAAGAATAGCGTGTAATAATACCTGAATTATTATGTAAAAATTGAGAGGGATTAATAGGTTATTATTGTTGCTTAGATCATCTAGAAACTGTGGATTGTAATATTGATAAATACTTGCACCCGCAAAAAACAAAAAACCAACAATACCCATAACGATAATGATAGTTGCGCTCACCTGTAATAATACAGGGAGTTTAGGTTTTGCAATAGTTAAATTAATGGACTTATTCATATACAACTAAACATTATTTTTTAATTACCCTTGAGGTAGTTCCGGGTTATTTTACCTATATCATACTTTAAGCCTACACTAAAATTCTCAGGGATATGTGAAGCATTTAGTAAATTGTTAAGCTCAACATAGAACGATAATCGTTTTTGTGTTTTGTATTCTAGTCCTATTCCCGGACTACCTCTGGGTATAGGAAGAACATAACTATCATTTTTGTTATTATTATCATCGTAATCATATTCTGAAACATATGAGAGATCAGCAATATGAAGTATCACATAAATATTAGTGCGTTTAGTCATGAAAAAAATGTACTCATAAGTAAATCCAAAGCTGAATATTTCAGAGTACATATCTTTTGTAAGATACGAAAGCCCTGAATCATGTTGTCCATGCAGCTCATAATGTGAATAACCTAAGGAAAATTTTAAAGAATGTCGCCGGTTTTTTGTAAAAAATAATTGAGCACCTCCAAAAATTCCGTAAGAATATCCAAAAGTTGGTTCAGAGAAATAATATGTTCCAAAGTTGCTGTATTGCCCAAATATGACCCAATTTGAAATAGATTTTGATTTAGCCGTTTCAGTTGTCATAAGGTAGCTTAGGTTTCCTTGGTTATATTCCAAGAATAACATCAATTATTTCACTTTCAGTTAACCGTAGTTCATCAATCTGGTCAAATAATTCAGGTTTGTCTGACATGATCATTTTTAGAGATCCCAAATACTTATTATCATATCGTAAATATTTTTTATCATCTCTTTCTTCAATTACTTTATTGTTTTCAAGTCTATATATAATACTATCTTTAACTACATAATAATATATTGAGCCATTCTCCTCACTAGCATAAAGACTTATTAAGTCTGAACTTATTATTCTTTGGACAAATACTCTGCCATCTTTTTTATCTTCATAGTTTATGGTAGTGTATCTAATTCCATTATCGAGTACAATTTCATTAATACATTCAATTGTACAAGAGTTTAGGCTATCTCTACTATCAATATAAGTAACTGTCGATGAGAAGTCATCGTAATAAGTAATAGATCCCACGATAGTATCGTTGGTTTCCAGAATTAGTTTTCCATTTTCATTTTGAATTTGAGAAAATGCAATAAAACTCATAAAAATGAGGATGAGGGTTTTTAGGGTTTTCATATTTTTTTTGATTAATAATTGGGTTAAAGATTAATTTATTTAGGTCATAAGTTTTAAATTTCTTGCATACAAAGTTATAAATATTATTGAAAGAAATAGTTCAAATGTAGGGAAGGGCATACCTGATAAAAAAACCTGGGGTAATATAAGTAGTACAATTTGAGCAATGGTATAAAAGTGAAATCCAACCTTTTTTAGGTTCCACATTAAATATGCTCCGTATAAAGCAAGTGCAAACAATATTGCCTGTAACAAAAAATACATGGAATTTGCGCTAAGTAAAATTTCTAATGTGCTTAAATCTAAATCTTCTGCTAAAAAATCAAAGCTACCATTTGCATAATATTTTCTTATTATGTCTATTGTTAGAAACATAATTGAATTGGAGATCAAGGATAAACCACTACCGATAAATGTTAGTATACAGAGTATTTTTAGTAGCTCTGGTCTTTTGTTTTCGTTTTTTTCTTGTAGTTCAATCATTTGTTCTACTAATGCTCATTTATAACGCACTTCGCTCATAATTCATTACTCCTGTTCAAGTGATCCAACATCCTTCTCAACCTCTTTCAATATTTCACAAGACCGAATTAATTCTTTCATAGTATTATGGTCTTTATACAATGGCCTGTCTATATCAAGAAAATCAACATATTTGCGGACCACTTCTTTGGCTTTTGTTACACCATCACCAAACTTATATTCTCGGAAATCCAGAGCCTGGGCAGCAGCCATAAATTCAATTCCTAGAATACCATAAGCATTATCAAGAATTTGAAAATTTTTGATTGCGGTATTCATTCCCATCGAAACAAAATCTTCCTGGTCGGCAGCAGCAGGTATCGACTGAATTGAAGCAGGCGCAGATAGAATCCGTTGTTCTACAATTTGCATATCTGCTGTATACTGGCTAAGCATCATCCCTGAGAACATTCCGGCACCTTTCGTGAGAAAGGGAGGTAATCCAACACTTAGGGCAGGATTATTAAGTCTGTTCATTCGCCTTTCGGATAATACGCTAACCATGGTAATTGCAATACCTGCCATGTCCATTGGTAACGAAACGGGTGTACCTTGGAAATTAGCACCTGATAACTGAATGTTTTCTTCTGGAAAAAAGATAGGATTGTCGCCAATACCGTTTAACTCAATTTCAACTTGTGAGCGTGCATAAGCTAATGCATCGTGTGCTGAACCGATTACTTGTGGGCTTGAACGCATGGAATAAGCATCCTGAACTTTATGATCGACCTTTCCGGTTTTAAGATCGCCGTTAGCAACTAATTTGCCGATTGCGCAAGCACTTCTTACAGCTCCTTTAAAACCCCTAACTTCGTGAAGTTTAGCAGTATATGGTCCCATATTCGCCTTTAATGCTTCCAGAGACATTGCTGCTGCAATTTCGGCTTGCTTGAGCCAGTTGTTTGCATCAAAAAGGAAGATTGCGCTCATTGCCGTTAGTACATTAGATCCGTTAATTGTGCCTAAGCCATCGCGTGCCTGCAAGCCGGGTATAGTTATACCTGCCTTTTCCATAGCATCTTTGCCTTCCAGCAGCTCTCCTTTGTAGAATGCTTTACCTTCACCCATCAGCAATAAGGCAATTTGCGACATCGGAGCAAGGTCGCCCGATGCACCAACTGACCCTTTTTGACAAACATAAGGCGTAACACCTTTGTTTAACATACTAACGAGGGTCATGGTTATTTCGGGTCGAATACCAGAATTACCATGTGCATGAACAGTTATTCTACCAAGCATGGCACCACGGACATATTCTTCCTCCATTGCATCACCAATTCCGGCAGCATGATTATAAATAAGATATTTTTGAAAGTCTTGCACCTGATCGTCATCAAGTACTACCTCAGAAAACTCACCAATTCCGGTATTTACACCATACATAATTTCATGCGCTTCAATCTTTCTTTCAAGCATATCACGACATACCTCAATACGCTTCAATGCATCTTTATGAAGTTCAATCTGAACTCGGTTCCGGGCAACATTAACCACATCTTCAATGGTCAGGCCAGAACCTGTTATTACTATTGTCATCGATTAAATTTTAAAGAAGCGAAATTAAAGAAAAAAGATATTGATTCAACTATGAAAATTTCAGTAAAGTGAATGTTAAAAGGAGGTTTTATTAAGTTATTAGTTATATGTTATAAGTTATAAGTTAAGATGTGGTTGAAACTTCTATCGTTAACTATTACCTTATTACAGTAACTGTTCCGTGTATTTTGTAATCCTTGTCAACCATACTTCTGTAGTTAATGCTATATACATATGTTCCGGTAGTAACCAAGCTACCTTTGTATGTTCCATCCCATTGGTCTTCAAGACTCGAAGATTCAAAAATTAATTCACCCCATCTTGAATATATTCGAAGCAAATAGGAGTTTACTCCGGTTCCCTTAACTTCGAAAGTGTCATTTTCACCGTCACCATTTGGTGTAAAAGCATTTGGTGGGTAAACTGCAAAATCAGGATGTATAACCACGTCTTTACTTACCTCATGTTGGCATCCGTTGGATGTGGTTGTAATCAGTTGCACAAGATATACACCTTCTTCTGTGTATTTATGCTCAGGATTGGATATAGTAGATGAGTCATTGTCGCCAAAATACCATTGGTATGTCATTATATCCTGGCTCGCTGAATTATTTATGAAATTAATTACACCATCTTCCAACAAGGTTTCATAAGGATCGGCTTCAAAATCAGCAACGGGCACTTCGAATACTGTAATAAAATTATTTTTCGTTATTGTATTTGCACAAATACTTTGATTAGTAGTTGTTAGAGAAACAGGATAGGTACCTGGATTGTTAAAAGTATGAGTAAATTCAAAGTCATCACTTGAAGTGCCGTCAAAAGTCCATACGTATTCCGGGTTATCAAGTTGAGATGATGAGTTGGTAAAACTTACTTCGAGCTCTGCACAGCCACTCTCTGGAGAAGCAGAGAACTCTGTAACTGGCATAGCAAAAACTGTAATTTCTATTTCAACGGAATCACTTGGGCAGTCATTTTCTGTGAGAGTTAAACTAATTGTTTTTACACCTGCTGTTGACCAGTGTACACTGTAGGGGCCTGCTCCTGTACCCGAAACTACAACTGCATCGCTGTCAAAATTCCAGGTATAGTTTGCGTTGCCTGTGGCATTTCCTGTATAAAAAATACCTATAGCTTCGTTTTCACAGGTTTGAAATTTATTATCGGCAATTTCAAAATCTGCTAACAATTGAGGAATTACAGTAATTGTTTGAACTGGTGTTGCGGGACAATCTATTCCACCAACAGTTGCGCTAAGTGAATATATAGTTGTTGTATTAGGTGTAACATTAATTTCTCCTGGATTAACAATTACCAGTGTTGGATCATCGGGTTCCGACGACCAACTATAATCATCAGCAATATCTCCGATAGCTATAATAGTAGTAGTTTCTCCAAAACAAATTACATCAACATCTGCACTTAACTGAATATCCGGCACATAATTAACCATGAGTTCCATTGTGTCGGTTGTAGTACATCCATTTTCGTTGGTTACTTCAACATAATATTTGTACAATATCTGGGTGTCAGGAGTTACAACAGGATAGGCAGTAGTATCTTGCTGATTGAGAAATAGTGTAGGATCCGCTGGTATGGAACCCCATTGATAATATACTCCACCAGAAGCTCCAAGTGTATAAGCTGAACCAAGACAGACCTCTCCATTGTTGCCCGCATTGGCAACAGGAAGACTATAAACAGTAACATTGACTTCATCATCAGCTGTATAATCACAAGCATCAACAACATGAACAGAATATCTGGTAGTTGTCGTTGGGGATACCTTTATTGTTTGGTTTGTATTTTGAGCAGGTAAACCTACATCAGGTGGAACAGAAGTCCATAAATAAGTTTCACCCGTATTCCCAATGTTACAAGAAAGAGTTATAGAATCATTCAGGCAAATGCCATTATCAGGTCCGGCGTTGGCTACAGCACCATCAAGATCAACCATAGTGGTATCCTGATCAGAATGTGTACAATTATCAGTAGCCAATAATACATATTCAGTTGTTACCAAAGGGCTTACTGTTGGAGTAAAGTCATTTTCTTGCCCGACTAATGAAGCATCAGGAGGGTTTGACGTCCATAGTATATTTTGAGCGCCCGGAGCTGAGCCCTCAAGTATGACGCTTGGCTGATTGCATAATGATTTGTTGGGTCCTGCATCAGTTACAATATCCGGTACAATAACAAAAGCAGTATCCGACGATTGGTAACCACAAGTATCAGTTATCACGCAATGTAAAAATTCTGAATCGGAACCTGAAATAATATACTCTAAAGTGGATGTTGTTTGTCCGCCTGCAGTCCACCAATAGGTATAAGGAGGTATTCCTTCCAATACATTATCAAACCCCAATATTAAAGTGTCTTCACAAATAGTTGAATATATAAGGTTGGTATCTGGAAAATCGGGTACATCATAAATAAGTGTGATAGATGTATCAGGTTCACTGAAACCACACATGATAGAGTTGTAAATTATCCTCACGTCCTCAAAGCCTTCAGGTTCAGCATCCCAAAAAGGTCGGATAATTAATGAATCATAAAGATCTCCAGCTGCGATATAAATGGTGTCTTCATGGCCAGTGTCTATTAATGTATAATCGATTCCACGAGTGGCGGGATTCCCTGTAACCGTATCAATTGAGTATGGTATAATATAAGGGTCAGCTCTGGGAGTTCCGATACTAAAATAAATTACCGCATCGTGATTATTGCAACTCTCATATAATATTGAATCAATTGTAGGATGAGAGTATGCAGTATTTTCTACAACACTGCCGGGGTCAAAACTCCCTTTCTCAAGAAATACGCCACTATCATATGCCGCATCACTAACATCCCCTATTGCTAATTTTATATGATACCATTGACAAGACTGAGTTTCATTGAGCGCTATAAATGGTGACGTATAAGCATCAAGCGCTGTTTGTTGAAAAGTACCTTGGCTTTGATCAGTATTATCGTACAAATATACACAGTTGCTGCCTCCACCAGGAGGAGGCGCGCAACCAGTTTGTTGTCTTCCACAATTTACATTACTGATTGAAACAGGCAGAGATGTACCCGGAACTTCCGCGATGTTTATTCCATTATTTGAATACGCGCCGGAAATACCTGGTCCACTAAGAAAAAATCCAAATACATCATTCCACTGAGTATTTACCCATTCATGATATTCTTCTGATCCGAAAATATATACAAATCTTGCACTATCACCTGTTGGCATAAAATCAAATTCAATAACGCATGCATCATTAATAATATCACCATTAACTTGAGCTAAATCAGGATCGCTACCACCTGTTGTGTTTCCACTTGCAAATGCTGTGCAAGAGTTACTTCCTTCAAGAGATTCTGAAAAACCCGATGACATTATTATTCCCTGAGGTCTTTTAAAGCCAAATATATAACCACCATTAAAATAACCTACAGCATGAGGATCACCTGTAAAGGTAATATTACTGTATTGAGCTGGATTAACGCCATCTAGGAAAACTGTGTCAATTAAGGCGATAACCGCAGCTGAGTCTTCGCATCGAGTAATTGTAAGATCAAATTGAGCAATCACTTTGTTTTCAAAGATATCAATAAAAAAAACTAAAATGAATGCTAATGCTATTGTGAGGATTCTTCTCATCTAGTAAAAATTAGTTTTGGTTGCGCGCAAAAATAGCAATTTGATGATAACTTGACAACTTCACGTAAAATAAAGTTGCAAACAAATACACAAGGATGTTGCCTTTTTTTGTTATTTGTGAGTAAAAATAACAAGATAATTTTATCAGGTTCAACTCTGCCAAAGCCAAATTAATATTAGGTTCTGCTATTTGAAAATTGGTATCAGTTGCAACTATTATAATATTATTTTTGTTCCTCAACTTTTATTTGAGTGATAGAGAAAATAACAAATATATTTTTTGATTTAGACCGTACTTTATGGGATTTTGAAAAAAGCGCAAAACAAACTTTTGAAGAAATCTACAAGTATTACAAGTTATTTAATAAAGGAATTCCTTCTGCTAAGGAATTTCATGATAAATATACAATTCATAATAATAGGCTTTGGGATCTGTATAGAAAGGGAGAAATAAAAAAGGAAGTGCTAAGTAGTTTGCGATTTAATTTAACACTTCAGGACTTTAATATAATTGACGAAATACTTAGTAAACAAATTGGTGATGATTATAAACGGATTAGTCCGAGAAAAGTTAATCTGTTTCCATATGCTATTGAAATATTAGAGTATTTATTCCCAACATATAAACTGCACATTATAACCAACGGATTTAGTGAAGTGCAAACAATCAAGTTGGAAACTTCTGGAATGGACAAATATTTTGTTGATATTATAACTTCAGAAGAGGCAGGAGTTAAGAAACCTCACCCTGATATATTTAACTTTTCTTTTGAAAAAACTGGTGCCTTACCTAATGAAAGTATTATGATTGGCGATGATTATGAAGTGGATATAATTGGTGCAAGAGAAGTGAATATGAGGCAAATATTTTTTGACTTTGATAAGAAATACAAGAAAAACGATAGCACCTACTATATTAATGATTTGAAAGAAATTGAGGAAATTTTGTGAGTAGTGGAGTAGTGGAGTAGTGAATGGTAAATGGTTGAATTTTAACTGAAATACGCTATCACAGTTTTTTGAGCACAAACTTTTTCGCCGATTTTCACATTTACATTTACATCAGTCGGAAGAAAAAGATCTACGCGAGATCCAAATTTTATTATTCCAAACTCTTCACCTTGATTTACTTTATCATCTGGCTTTGCCATGCTTACAATACGACGTGCCATAAGCCCTGCAATTTGACGAATAAGAACAGACTTGCCTGGTTCTTTCTCTAGAACAATAGAATTTCTTTCGTTGTCGGTTGACGATTTAGGATTATAAGCTAGTAGGAACTTACCCGGATGATATTTTGTATAGATAATCTTTCCGTTAAACGGATACCAATTTACGTGAATATTAAAAGGTGACATAAAAACCGACACCATTATTCTTTTATCTTTAAAAAACTCAGTTTCTGTAACTTCTTCAATGGCAACTATCTTTCCATCGGCCGATGAAAGAACATGATTTTCGTTAAGGTTGATAGTTCTGTCAGGTACACGAAAAAAACTTATTGTCCAAATAAGCTCTACAAAGAATCCTATATAGATAAGAATTTGTAATGTTTTCCATGGAATAAAAAACCATGTTGCAATTGACAGTATTGCAATAACTAAAAGCGTAACAAGCATTACGCTATATCCTTCTTTATGAAGCTTCATAAATTAAAGAAAATTTATAAAAATAAACACCATTGGAGTTGCAAAAATTACAGCATCAAATCTATCAAGTACACCTCCATGACCTGGAAATATTGTTCCTGAATCTTTAACTACAGCATTACGTTTTAATAACGATTCAGCTAAGTCGCCTAATGTTCCACTTACTACAATTATTAAAGCCAGCACCATCCATTCTACAATGTTTAATTGATGAACAAATAGCGACAAGATATATGCTGCCACAAATGCAAACATCAACCCCCCTATACTACCTTCCCATGTTTTTTTTGGTGAAATTCGTTCCATAAGTTTATGCTTCCCAAACATACTTCCTATTAAGTATGCAAATATATCACTTGTCCAAACTAGCACAAACATTCCTATTAATATGCCTGATCGAGGTTCATGAATTGCCCCGGAATAGAATAATGAATTCATTAATCCAAAGGGAAGTGAAATATAAATATATCCGGTAAGCATTAGGGCAATGTTTTTCCAATGAGGATTGTTTTTTCTGAAAAGTTCAACAGCAATCTGAATAAAAAGAATAACAAAAATAATTGCACTATATCTGATATCAATGTAACCAAGGCCCGCCAAACCAATAATAAAATAAATAAGCATTCCGAATATGTAATATTCAGGAGACCGACCATAGGTAGTATTAGTGTTTGATAGATTGGCTAACTTTAAGAATTCCTTAAGGCCAATAAAATTAAAAACAGAAAACACTAAAAGGAATGCCAAGGGGTCTAAAAGGATCGACCCGATAACTGTGATTAAAAAAAACAATTCCTGTTAAGGTTCTGGTGTAAATATTTTTCAAATTACGAAAATTGTTAATTTAATTTAGAGTGCAAAACTAACAAAATGATTGAAACACGGAAAATGCAAATTAATGAATAGGAAGAAAGTTTGTATAGTAATTACATGTCGTCAATCATAAAAACGTAAAGATTTTTTGGGCCATGTGCTCCCATAACGAGTGTTTTTTCAATATCTGCAGTACGACTTGGGCCTGTAATTACCGTTACTTGAGATGGGAAATTATCGGCATATTTTTCTTTCATCCCAACAAGTGCATCTTTGAGTTCAGGTACAACCTGTGAAGCGCTTGCTATAACGATATGTGTTTCGGGAAATACAAATAATCGTCTGCCCACACCAAGGCCTGAGGATACCATTACAGAACCGAATCTTGAGATTAAAAAATCGCAACTAGTTATTCCAACACTCACAGAGTTAAATTCATCAACTTCATTAATTATATCAATATCGTGCTGTGATAATAGCTCTGACAGACTAACATCAGGACAAATAATATTTTTCCAACCTTCTTTTTCAATTAATGCAACAAGATTATCGTTTAATTCTTTATTATTTGCACAGTAGATGAACGTGCCATTACATTCTTTAAGTTTGTAAGCAAATTGTACTTCGGGATCTTCTTCCTGTTTATGAAATAATGGGGATGAAAAATCAACATTTTTGAAAGGGTTTTCAAGCTTATTGATTAGTGCATTGCGAACTTTTTTAAGTACTTTTTCCTTGCTGGTACTATCTTTCATTCTCCCCCAATTGTTAATAATTTGTTTTTAGATGATGTTTATGAAAGATAGGTGAATACTACTTACCTTCATTTTGCTTTTTATTTTTTGATGTCCGAGGCTTTCTTGTTTTTGAACCGCTTTCCATTTCTTTAAGTAAGTTAGTAGTAATGCCCCATGGTCTTTTCCCAAAAACAGCTTCAAGATCATTACTAAAGATAACTTCTTTTTCTATTAACAAGGCAGCAAGTTTCTCTAAACCATCTTTGTTATCTTCTAGTGTTTTAACAGCTCTTGTGTAAGCTTCTTCAACAATTCGGCTGATTTCGTTATCAATACTTTCGGCAGTTTTCTCACTGAAGGGTTTGTTAAAAGAATAATCCTGCTGGCCGGTTGAATCGTAATAGCTGAGGTTACCTATCTTTTTACTTAATCCATAATATGATACCATTGCATACGCCTGCTTCGTAACTTTTTCAAGATCATTAAGTGCCCCTGTTGATATTTTACCGAAAATTACTTGCTCCGCTGCACGACCTCCTAACGCAGCCGTCATTTCGTCAAACATTTGGTCGTAAGTAGTTATTTGTCTTTCTTCAGGAAGATACCATGCTGCTCCCAGTGCTTTTCCTCTTGGCACTATTGTAACTTTAACAAGTGGATGTGCATGTTCAAGAAGCCAACTTATTGATGCATGACCAGCTTCATGGTAAGCGACAACCTTTTTCTCGTCGGGTGATATTACTTTATTTTTTTTCTCTAAACCACCTATAATCCGGTCGATTGCATCCATGAAATCCTGACTTGTAATGCTTCTGTGGTTTGATCTTGCAGCTATTAAAGCTGATTCATTACAAACGTTTGCAATATCAGCACCTGAAAAACCTGGTGTTTGTCTTGCAAGGAAACCATTATCAACATTTCGTGAAAGCTTTAGTGGTTTCATATGCACATCGAAAATTTGCTTTCTTTCTTCAAGGTCAGGAAGTTCAACATGTATTTGTCTATCAAACCTACCAGCTCTCATGAGTGCTTTATCAAGTATATCTGCTCTGTTTGTGGCTGCAAGTATAATTACTCCCGAGTTTGGAGAGAATCCATCCATTTCAGTAAGCAGCTGATTAAGTGTGTTTTCGCGTTCGTCATTAGCTCCTGTAATTTGGTTTTTACCTCTGGCTCGACCGATGGCATCAATTTCATCAATAAAAATAATACTGGGTGCTTTTTCCTTTGCTTGTTTAAATAAATCGCGTACACGAGAGGCTCCCACACCTACGAACATTTCCACAAAATCAGAACCTGAGATTGAGAAAAATGGAACATCTGCTTCTCCAGCTACAGATTTCGCTAAAAGCGTTTTGCCTGTTCCAGGAGGACCAACTAGTAACACACCCCTAGGAATTTTGCCACCTAGTTTTGTGTATTTCTCAGGCTTTTTCAGGAAGTCTACTATTTCAGTAACTTCAACCTTTGCTTCTTCAAGTCCTGCAACATCCTTAAATGAGATGTTCACGCTTGTTTTTTTATCATAAATCTGGGCTTTGGATTTACCGATATTAAATATCTGACCACCGGCACCGCCACCACCTTTACTCATCATTCTCATAAAAAAGAACCAAACGCCAACAAGTAAAGCAATAGGAAAAATCCAGCTTATTATTTCACCACCCCAATTGTGCCTGGTCTCGTTTTCAACGTAAACAGGATCAGTTGTATCTTTTTGAACGGCCTCAACATTGTCATAAAATTTATCCACCGATCCAACTGGATAATAATAATGTGGATTGTTTTTGTTAAGGCCCGATTTTCCCTCAACATCTTTATGTATTTCTTTAGATAACTTGTCGGGCTTAATATATATTTCAGCGGTTTCCTTGTTTACCAATATTATTTTCGACACATCATCATTTTCGAGCATAAGCTTTAAATCGCGCCAATTGGTTTGTTCACCATCGTCATTAAATCCAATAAACTGAACTCCTAGTAGGATTACTATAAGAATACCATAAATCCAATAAAAATTAAACTTTGATTTCCCATCCTTTCCAGGACCTGTTAATTTGCTAAAAGGATTTGTTCCGGAACTTTGTTTCTTTTTTATATCTTTATTATCTTTCTCTGCCATTCTGTCGTAAATTAAATTTGTAAGGACTTAGTCATCACTCTCATATCTCTTCAATACAGCGTCACCCCAGAGTTCTTCTAACTTATAAAAGTTTCTGATGTCCTCGCGAAACACATGTACTACAACATCGAAATAGTCTATCAAAATCCATTCCGAATTTTCATAACCTTCTCGATGAGACGGTTTGATATAACAGTTTTTTTGCACAATTTCCAACACGTTATCATAAATGGCATCAACTTGTGTGCTTGATTGTGCATCACATAACACAAAATATTGTGAAACTGAGTCAACAATATTTCGTAAATCAAGACTGATAATATTCTTTGCCTTTTTATCCTGCATTGCAGCAACAACCTGCTTTAGAATATTTTTGGCGTCATCTTTACCAGCTTTACCCTGCATGTATCAATTACAATTAAGTTACAAAAGTACTAAAATAGTAGTTGGTTTAATGTGCTATTTTTGCATATCTACCAATACAACTAATGCAATTTAATATTATTAATATCCCTAAGCTTAAATCAACTAACAGTTATGCTCAAGAGTTGATTGAAAGTGGTGATTTGCATGAAGGTGATGTTATTTCTACTCAGTACCAAAAAAATGGCAGAGGACAAGGAGATAATTTTTGGGAAAGCGAGCATGGTAGCAACCTCTTGGTGAGTATTATACTTGAGCCTAGTATGGTTCCTGCTCAGCGACAATTTGTGCTTACTCAAATTGTTTCCCTTGCCTTGGTTGATTTAATCAAAGAATATATCTTAACTGAGGAAGTTAAAATAAAATGGCCAAATGATATTTATGTAAACAAGAATAAGATTGCCGGAATACTATTCCAAAACTTCGTAAAGGGAAATCATATTGAGTTTTCAATTGCTGGTATCGGGATAAATGTTAATCAGAAGAAGTACTATTCAGAGGCGCCAAATCCTATTTCAATTATCCATCATTCAAATAGTCCAACTAATTTAAAAGTCTTGTTGGACAAGCTTCTTGATAAAATTGGTTTTAACTATGAAACATACAGGTTAAAGGAAAATTTTGAAGAGCTCAAATCAAAGTACGTTATTAATCTATATAGATATAATGAGTGGGCAACTTACTCAGATGGCAACAACCCTTTTCAGGGAAAAATTTTTGATATTGATGAATTTGGCAGACTTGAAGTAATGATGAAAAGTGGCGAGGAAAAGAAATTTATGTTTAAGGAAATTGAGTTTGTTGAATAATTTATGTCATAACGTTGTTATTACCTGCCAATCGCTTCATTTATATTTCCAGCCATTACATTAACAAGATTCTCAAGAGGACGTTTTGCCATCATTGCCATCATTGGGTTTAGTTGAGCATCAACTTCAACTTTGGCTATTGTGTTATTCTCTTGTTCAGATAATCTGATAATAAGTCCAAAACTGAAAGGTACTTTTCCTTCCGGTACTAACTTTATAAGAGTATGGGGTACTTTTTCAGAAAACGTTAACTTAACACTGGCCATTCCCTGTATAGTAAACGAGCATGAGTTCTTATCAGATTGCCAATTGGTAATTTGATCAGGCATCAGGTTTTCAAAGTTATTGAAATCGGTTAAGAAATTGTAAACACTAACGATGTCTTTATTTATGGTGGCAGGTTTTCCTTCAATTATCATTTTGTTATGCTTTAATGAGTTAATGTTTAATTGCTTAATGCGAAAATGCTTAAATGTTTATTATTTCCATAAGGTGATTTCTTATTTTATAATTTACTCATTTTTATCACTCCATTTTTTCGGATCTTTTCTCCATTCCAAAAGCGACAACTCATCTTCTTGAGAAACATAATTCTCATTTATCGCTATATTAATCATTGTATTATAATCCGACAAAGCTATTAAATCACAGTTTTTATTATTGAAATTTTCTTCTGCAATTTTAAGACCATAAGTAAAGATTGCAACCATTCCGGCAACTAATGCGCCTGAAGCCATTAAAGCATCAACCGCATTGAGGCTACTCTTACCTGTTGAGATAAGATCTTCAACTACAACTACAGTTTGTCCTTTTTCAATTTTGCCTTCAATTTTATTTGTCATGCCGTGAGCCTTAGCAGACGACCTCACATAAACAAACGGTAAACCTAACTCATCAGCAACCAAAGCCCCTTGGGGTATACCTGCTGTGGCCACTCCTGCAATAACATCAACATTACTAAAATTATCTCTGATTACATCTACAAGTTGCCTTTTTATATATGATCGTTTTTCAGGGTATGAAAGAGCCACACGGTTGTCGCAATAAATCGGCGATCTTAAACCTGATGCCCACGTAAAAGGGTTGACAGGGTTTAATTTTATAGCTTTAATTTCCAGTAAACTGAGGGCTATGTATTTTGCTGTTTCTTCTTTAAATATCATGCAACAAACGTACGAAAAGTTTCGAAAGTTGGGGTATATAATTGTGGAAAATGGGAAATGAGGAGAAACATGGTTATTGGGGTATAAGCGTATAAAGGTATAAGGGTATAAATGTCTTGTTCTGAAATAGGTTGACACACAAAGTAAACAAATTTCAGGATGAATCAAACCTTATTACTGTATACCTCTATACCTTCCCTAGTTAATCATAGTCAGTTTAATAGTTTCTGATTTTGCTCCGGCAGTAAGTTTGCAAAAATAGATTCCTTTTGCAAGTTCGTTGGCATTGAAAACTATATTATGTATTCCTGCTGCTTGCATCTCATCCGTAACAACTATAACCTTATTGCCATAAATATCGTACACAGTAATGTTAACAAGGCTACTTTTATCAATCTCATACCTGAGAGTAGTTTTTATACTGAATGGATTTGGATAATTTATAAATGAGAAAAGTTTATCGTCTTCATTCTTATCACCAATGCCAACATACCATGATTGACTGATGAATCCATAGTAAACATCCTGTTCTCCATTAATAGTATTTGCCCAGGCAAGATGTGCACCGTTATTATCAGAAACCATATCAAAATAATCTCCCATTTTGTTCTGATTAGGCCATCCTAAATGTGGATTAAATGATTCAGATAGCTTTTCGTTTGCAGACCATGTATCACCTTGATCATCAGAATATGAATAATATAATGCTGAAATATACGGATTCGTATTACCCTCGCGAGTATCAAGCCAAATTACATCAATACGACCATTAGGAGCTACTGACATTGTTCCGAACCATTGATAATTATAAGGGCTGGAGTCAGTATTTATTCTAATAGGGGCTTCCCAGGTAAGCCCTCCATCAGTGCTACGCGCAAACATTACATCTCCAGGATCACTACTGCTATAGCGATCAACCGATGCAAGTACATAAACATTGCCTCTTCCCGGTCCTTCCGATCTATCCACATCAATCCAAGCCTGCCCTAATAATCCTGCAGGGTTAACGTTAGTCCATCCTGTTAAGGCTCCATCGAGGTCAACATATGTAGGCTCTTCCCAGGTTACTGTTGCATCAGGATCTTTGGCGGAGGTTGATTTTATAACAACTGCACTAATGTTGGACGTAGTTCCAACTGTATAAACTTCGCCATCAGGCCCAACCGTTACTGTTCCCCAATACGGGTTACCTAATATTTCTACACAATCTTCATAAGTATCACCCTCATCAATTGAGCGTGTGAAAAAATCAGGATTGCATATTGAATAGTATGAAGTCCAGAAAGCATATATATTACCATTGCCTATTCCTCCTGTACGGTCTATTTGCATCCATTGTTTGTCGCCACCAAAGGCATAGGTTCCATTATCCCAAACCACACCACCGTCTTCAATCCTATATATATCAGTAATAAAATCGCCATATTGGTTATATGTAAGACTGTTGTAATAGAAATTTCCATTTTCATCATATTCAAGAACAGGGTCAGAGCGGAACACCCCAGCATCAATTGGTTCAGGAGAAGTCCAAGTTAGGCCTGCATCCGTTGAATAACCATAACCTGCTTGTCTGAAGTTACTAGCTACATTATCAAATTGACGCCAACCAATTACTATCCTGTCGGGATTTGTTGGGTCGAATGCTATTGATGGTTCGTTGGCTGCATCAAAGAGTATGTTTTCACCATCTTCATTAACATTTACCTGAGTAGTAAAAAAAATACTGCTACGTGAGCTATATGCAGGAGATGTTTGATAATCCTTAGGTAACATTGGAAGGTAAGGATCATCAATTACTTCCTTATGCATATACCTCTTATCTGTATTTTGCTTTTGAGCAACTAACGATGATGGAATAATAGTTAATAATGCCATAAGCATCAAAGTTGTGAAACTAGCTGATAATAAATTCATTAATATAGTGTTTTGATTAATCTGGTTGCTTATAATAAATTTCTTTTTGGTTGTAACTACAAAGAAACATAAAAAAGACATTCGATCTTACAAAATAGTTGTAGGGATAATTCTATGTCCTTCATGGAAATGTATTATTAATTAGATTTGCTTTCGAAAAAGAAGATACTTTTCAACCAATTATGATTATAGTTTACTTCAACGATATTGCGATCAGGATAACAACTAATTCTATACCGGCTTCAGAAAGTATGAGACTATTTAATGCATCGCATAAAGAAGATATCCAAGGTTTTTTGAAGAAATTAATTGATAATAAGATAACTAGTGATGCTAATATTTTTGGGTTTGAGTACGTGGATTTATTTAATGAAATCTCTAACCATTTCAGATACATTGAAGCTGCAGGTGGTGTAGTTATAAATAGTGAAAAAGAGTTTTTGCTTATAAAGCGATTTGGTATCTGGGATCTGCCAAAAGGAAAAATCGAAAAGCGAGAATCAGTAAAGGATGCTGCGATCCGTGAAGTTTGTGAAGAAACAGGATTAAGCCATGTTGAAATAGTGAAGCCCTTGCAAGATACTTTCCATATTTATAAGCAAAAAGAAAAGTGGTATCTTAAAAAGACACATTGGTTTTTAATGAGAACAGAAGATACTTTTGAACTTATTCCACAAGTAGAAGAGGATATAAGTGAGGCTTTGTGGATGGAAAAATCGGTGGCTCAAAGTGCTATCTCAAAGTCGTACCGTTCACTTTCTGAAACATTGGCGTATTTATTTTGTTAGGCTTTAACTAAATTCTTAATCATTCATTCAACGGGATAAACTTGTCATCAGTAGCTGGGAAGAAGATGTGATTTATAGGGTCGTAGCGCCAATACTTGGTACTTCTGGCATCGGGATGTATTTTTTTATTTAGCTCATCATTCAATAAAAAATCAAAAGTATAACCAGCGTATTCTTTTCCTAGCCTGTATGCAAAATCATAAAGGACATCTACTTTTAACGAATCGATATTATACATATATCGTACCTTACCGCTAAATATATCATAATCGAATGAGCCATCAGGGATATCAGATATCATATCGGTAGTGAAATAAATTTGTTGATTATCAATGTTGTCGTTGAGGTTGTAGATCTCGAACCATGAATTAACATATACGGCGTTAAGATTATGATCGTGATAGAAGTTCTTTTCATAAACATTTACTTCGTCACGATAAGTATACAAGGTCTCTTCGATTTCAATCTGAGCAATATTTACTTGATAACTGTTCGAATCTAAATTTAAAAATTCCTCCGTTTGATCTTGTGTAAAAACCCTAAATCCAAAACTACTCAATGCTTTATTATATCCCAGCATGTAGTTAACGATAAACAATGAGTCGTTTAAATCTGATAAATATTCGCTATGTATCAGTAGTATTGAGTCTTTATTCTCATCATCACCTATGCCAAGCGAGTCCATTAAATATGTTTTAAGATTTGTCTTAAATAAATAATCAGGAGCAATGACTAGCAAATTTTTTGCACCTGCTTTTGATGCAAACTCGATTGCTAACTTCTTCTCAGGATTGCATGCCATTAACCCAATTAAAACAGCTACAGTGACAAATAATTTGAAAACTAAATTATGGTATTTCATTATTTTCGATCAACAATTTGATGAATACTAATTTGTAAACGAGATTATTTTAAAAATCATATATTAACAATTACTATGCCGTCTATTAATAATACAATTTTAGTATCAGGTTGTAAAACTATTAATAAATGTTATTGCAGCATGCCTCATGCAATCACTAATTTTTACTGTTTATAAACTGTGTAATTTATGGTGATTGTTGGTCCTGTTTTCTCAATTATCCGTAAATTAGCATTTTAAAAAATAAAATAATTATCATGGATAATTTGAAGAATATAGATTGGAGAAGTCTCCCTTTCGGATATCAAAAAACTGATTATAATGTGCGTTGCTATTATAAAGATGGTAAGTGGGGCGAATTGGAAACTACATCATCCGAAACTATAAACATTCACATGGCGGCAACTGCTTTACATTATGGTCAAGAAGCATTTGAAGGATTGAAAGCTTATCGCGGTAAAGACGGAAAGGTAAGATTGTTTAGATGGGAAGAAAATGCGAAACGTATGGCACGTTCAGCGGATGGTATTATGATGGCGAAGGTGCCGGAAAAGATATTTAAAGAAGCAATTTTTAAAGCCGTGAAACTTAATACGAAATATATTCCTCCATATGGTACAGGCGCAACACTTTACATTCGTCCATTATTGTTTGGAAGTGGCCCTCAGGTTGGAGTAAAACCAGCAGAAGAATATATGTTTATGGTATTTGTAACACCGGTTGGCCCATATTTTAAAGAAGGATTTAAACCTGTACCTATCGAAGTTATCAGAGATTATGATCGCGCTGCGCCACAAGGAACCGGAAATATTAAAGTAGGAGGTAATTATGCTGCTAGTATGGTACCCGCTCACAGGGCTCACCTTGATGGTTTTGCATCGGTACTTTTCCTTGATGCTTTAGAGAAGAAATATTTAGATGAAGCCGGCCCGGCTAATTTTTTCGGAATTAAAGATGGCAGATATATTACACCACAATCAGATAGCATATTGCCCTCGATAACTAATATGAGTCTCGAACAAATTGCTGAAGATATTGGCCTCACGGTTGAGCGCCGTAGTGTACCAATTGAAGAACTAGCTACATTCGAAGAGGCAGGAGCTTGTGGAACAGCAGCTCTTATTAGTCCTATCTCAAAGGTTTACGACAGGGTAAAAGATATAACTTACGAATATGGTGAGATTGCAGGACCTTATTCAACAAAACTTTATATAACTTTAAGGGCTATTCAGGAAGCTGAAATAGAAGACAAACATGGTTGGACTACAGTTATAGATGGGGTGTAGGGGCTTATAGTAGACCAAAATCTTCAAGGTATAATTCCATTTCTTCCTGAAGCTCCGTAGCTTTTTTTCTGGCTACTTTTGCGAAATCTTCTTCGGTTGAGGCGTAGATTATTCCACGTGAGGAATTAACTAGTAGTCCGCAATGATCATTCATTCCGTATTTTGCAACTTCTTCTAAGCTACCACCCTGAGCACCAACCCCGGGCACTAATAAAAAGTTATCTGGTACTATTTTACGGATCTCCTGTAAGGCTTCTGCTTTTGTTGCCCCAACAACAAACATTATCTGATCATCTGATCCCCAGGTTTCGGCAGTTTTAAGTACATCCTCAAAAAGATGTGTTCCATTTTTATCTTGAATGTATTGAAAATCAGAAGCACTTTTGTTGGAAGTCAGTGCTAGGATAATAGACCAACAATCTTTATATTCGAGAAAAGGGGTAACGGTATCTAATCCCATATATGGTGCAAGAGTCACAGCATCAAAATTATATGTGCTAAAAAATGTACGGGCATACATTGCCGAAGTGTTGCCTATGTCACCACGTTTTGCATCAGCGATAATAAAAATATCAGTAGTTACTGACCTTATATAGTTTACAGTTTTCTCTAGACTATCCCATCCTGCAGATCCCATCGATTCATAAAAGGCAATGTTTGGCTTGTAAGCAACTGCTAATGAATGGGTGGCATCAACAATTTGTTTGTTAAACTCAAAAACAGGGTCATCTGTAGATAGCAAATGTTTTGGAATTTTATTTATATCAGTATCCAGCCCTATACACAGGAATGATCTTTTCCTTTTGATCAGTTGAAATAGTTCTTTTCGATTCATTTTAGACTTCTTCTTTTAACTTTTCAGCATTTTCAGCCATTTGAAGTTTTTCGGTAATATCTTTAATATCACCATCAATAATTGCTGGTAAATTGTAAAGTGTAAGATTGATTCGATGATCGGTAACACGACCTTGTGGCCAGTTATACGTTCTTATTTTTGCAGAACGATCTCCGGTTGACACCATAGTTTTTCTTTTTCCTGACATCTCTTCAAGATACTTAGTATACTCCAGATCATATATTCTGTTTCTAAGCTCTTTCATTGCTTTGGCAAGATTTTTAAGCTGTGATTTCTCATCCTGGCACGTAACAACAATTCCTGTTGGTATATGTGTTAGTCGAATAGCTGAATAAGTTGTATTAACAGATTGACCACCGGGACCTGATGAGCAATAAGTATCTTTTCTAATATCACTATCAAGTAACTCAACATCAAAATCTTCAGCCTCGGGTAGTACTACTACAGATGCTGCAGAAGTATGAACTCTACCTTGTGTTTCAGTTTTAGGAACACGTTGTACCCGATGAACTCCTGATTCGAATTTCAATATTCCATATGCACCATTTCCTGTTATAGTAAAGACAATCTCTTTGTAACCTCCGGCAGTACCTTCATTTACTTTTGTAATTTCTGTCTTCCAATTTTTGCTTTCGCAGAATTTCTGATACATTCGGTATAGATCGCCGGCAAAAATACTAGCCTCATCACCGCCGGTACCCGCCCTGATCTCCATAATTGCATTTTTGGTATCTTGAGGATCTTTGGGGATTAGCAACATCCTTATTTTTTCTTCAAGTGTTTCCTTTTCAGGTGTCAGCTGATCAATTTCTTCTTTTGCCATTTCCTTGAATTCAGCATCGTCTTCTGTTGCAAGCACTTCTTTGGCACTTACCAGATTTGCAATAAGTGACTTATATTCTTTGTAAGCAGTGATAAGAGGTTCCAGATCCTTATAGTCCTTGTTCAACTTAACATATCGCTTCATATCCGTAATAACTTCAGGATCATTCATCTGATCGGCTATCTCCTCCCAGCGATTTTTTATAACCTCTAATTTATCAATAATTTCCACAGATTCTCAATTTGGATGCAAAGGTATTAAAAATGGATGAGGTTAGTTGCTTTTGGAAATCTGCATCATGCTTAATTGAATATCACCTTTTTCGGGATATATACTAATCCAGTTGTTATCGTCAGCAAACCATTTATACTGATTTCCAACTCTTATTATGTAATCATTTTTTTCAACTCCTTCTGCAACAACTACAACAAATCCTCCATTTTTACCTTTGTCGCTACCATAACTAACGATTAATTTATGCACATTTCCACTTAAATTTGTAGCTTTAAAATAGATATAACTAGATCTTCGTACTTTAATACTAACAGGATCAAAAGCAAACTTTCTGGTTGTTTCGGAGTTTATTGTAATAGTGTCGTTTAGTATATTAACAATAGCATTTTCCGTCATGAGAGTTATTATTTTGGAAATCATTTCTTTTGGATAACTTTCTTTATTAAGAATGTTCAACGCTTCGCGATATGCGTCAATTGCCTTATCGTATATTTTTACAGCATACAATTTATCGGCATTAGAAATTGCCAGATCATATTTGTCTTTTGTCTTTTTGAGTTCGTCTTCAATCAGGGTATTAATTTCAGCTATTCTATCTTGTGGATAGCTTTCGTCTGCTTTCATGTCAAGAGCAATTTTATATTGGACTAGTGCTTCTACTAAATTTGATGAACTATAAAAGTTATCGGCAACTGTTACAACCTTGTTGTATTTTTGATTATTCTCGAATTCGATTTTTGCAAATATTTCGGATATTTCATTGATCTTCACTATTGGATACGCTTCATCGGTTTTTATTTTTAGCGCTTTTTCGTAAGTAATCTTTGAAATTAAATATTCTTCCTCAGCCAATAATTCATCTGCTTCCTTTACAACTTTATTGTAATCTTTCATGACCTGGATAGCTCGATCATAATCTATTTTCTTATTCTTAGCAATTTGAAGTTTATTACTTGCTAATGTATCACTAGGCTTGATTGAGACAGCTTCAGTAAATGCAGTAATCGACTTATCATACAAATTTTGTTTAAGCAATGAATCGCCTATAATTATATAAGAATTAAATTGTTGGTCGATTTGTTTTTGAACTTCTAGAATCTTAAATATACTGTCAATTATAGCAATAAACTGTTTAGGTTTTGCTTCAAGGGGTTTTATTTGAGATGCACTCAAAAATGAGATCCGAGCTTCATGAAACTGATCTTTGTTAAAAAGATTTTGTGCAATTACAATGTTCTCAGCATATTTCTCGTCGATCTCTTTAAGTTTTTTGAGAGTATCTTCAATCACTTTTATTTCCTTTTGATTCTGCTCAATCATAATATCAATTTCAGACTGATAATTATTTTGTGAAGAATTATCACTCACTAATGTTAATGAGGGTTTATAATTTATCATACTTGCTCTTGACTTTGTAATAACAGGTAAGATTTCAGTAGGCTTTCTAGAGATTAAGGATTTATTGTCAGTTTCAGAAAACTGCGTTATAACTTGCTTATTTTCAATTCTGTCTATTTGATTCGGAGGGTTCTGTTTTGTTGCTAACAAGGTAAAAGTCTTTATCTCATTCGCCAAAGCCCAATTATCTGGTAATATATCCTGCGCGTTTTTAAGATGACGTAATGTTTTTGCGTATTCCTTGGTATCTATATAATTGCTGGCCAGCTCAATTTCTTCGCTGTAAGCAGTTAGTTTTGCCTCCATATTTATTCTTGCTTCTTTCGACTTTGCAATTTGAACATCAGGTGCTGTGTTATCTGGAAGTATTTTTGCCGCTTTTTTGAAACTCTTGATTGCCTCTGTAAACTTGTTCTGATCAAGTAATATAACACCAGTAGACATTAAGTTGTTAAAATCTTCAGTGTCTCCATTTTGGCTTTCCTTAATCTCTAGTATTCTATTAACTTTTCCCTTTGCATAACCATCATTTGGAATTATTACCAATGCCTTATTGTATTCTCTAAGAGCATAATCGAATTTGTATTTTCTGAATAGATCATCAGCTATTTCGATGATGGCAAGATAGGCTTCCTCCTTGTACGCCCTTGAGCTAAGTACATCGGAAACCTTTTTTATTTGACTGTTAGCATATTTGTCATGTGACTTAAAAGAAAGAGCAATCTGGTAATATTTTTTTGCTTCAATAATCTTTTTGTCTAAAAAAAGTTCATCTCCTATCATAATTGCTTCATCATAATCTTTTGCTTGTTGTGCTATACCTGCACAATCAAGAAATAAACCAATTATAATCAATATCCTACCTAGATATTTCTTACTAAAAGAATAAATAACTTACTTGTTTTGTGCTCGTTTATTTGTTAATTCTGATATTATTCAGAATACCTGTTCAATTATGTTTACCAACTTCCTCCGGCGCCTCCACCGCCGAAACTTCCACCACCAAATCCGCCAAATCCACCTCCACCAAATCCTGATCCTCCTCCTGAAAAATTACCCCAGTTACCGGAATGTGAACCGCCTCCTAATGCGCTACCAAGCCATAAAGCAGTCCATAATGACGCGTTTGATCCAATGCTGTGTGATCGGCCACGGTTCGATCTAATAACAATGATAAGTATTAAAAGGATTACAAAAGGTAAGAATGAAAATATGCCTGACGTTCCTGTTTGTTTTTTGTATTCATCAGATGATATCTCACCGGCTGCTAATTGCATTAATACAGAAATAGCATTATTAATACCTTGGTAGTAATTATCGCGTCTGAAATAAGGTATCATTTCATTATCTACGATTCTTTTTCCGATAGCATCTGGTATAGCAGGCTCCAGTCCATAACCAACGGCAATAAATGCTTGGCCTCTATCTGTAGAACTAAGCTTTGGTTTTATAACAATTACAATTCCATTATCGAACTTTTTTTGACCCACCTGCCACTTTTCTCCAATCTCAAATGCAAACATTGATGGTGTATAACCATTAAGAGATCTGACAGTGACAATTGCAATTTGATTAGAGGTCGAATCGTTGAAAGCCACAAGTTTTTTTTCAAGTGTGCTCCGCTCTTTTAATGTAAGAATATTTGCAAAATCATTAACAAGCTGTGGGGGATTAGGCCTTTGTGGAATTGATTGACCAAATGCATTGGCAATAATAAAGCTAAAAAACATTAAAATGGTAATGCTAAAAATTTTGCTGTGTCGTTTTATTCGCATAATTAATTGTTCTTCTATCAGTCACCAAAAGATATGTCATCCGACAGCTCATTGATATCGTCAATATGATGTGGGAAGTGTTTTTTTAAACGTACTCCAGCTTTAGCTATTCCACTAGTCAAACCTTCAGTAAATTCGCCAGCCTCGAATTGTTTAGCCATCGAATCTTTAATTTCTTTCCAAAAATCTTTAGGAACTTCTTTATTGATTCCTGTGTCACCAATAATGGCAAATTTCTTGCTTACTATGGCGAGATAAAACAGTACACCATTATCAAGGTCTGTTTTTTCCATATTTAATTTTTTAAATAAATATGATGCTCTGTCAAGTACATCACCATTACAATCATTCTCAATATACACTCTTATCTCTCCTGAAGTATCTAGTTCAGCATTTAGAATAGCTTTTTTAATCTCCGATCTTTCTTCTTTGTTAAAGAAGTCTTTTGCTTTTGCTTTCATGAGATTATAGTTTTAATTTCTAAGATTAAAATTCAACTTTTGGAGCTTCATCAGCACCTTCCTGAGCCTCAAAATATGGTTTCTTTTCGAAGCCAAACATATTTGCAAGCATGTTTTTAGGGAATAATTTGATATAAGTATTATAATTTCTGGCAGACTCGTTAAACTTACGTCTTTCTACAGCAATACGATTTTCAGTGCCTTCAAGCTGTGCCTGGAGTTCCAAAAAGTTTTGATTTGCTTTTAATTCTGGATAGCGCTCAACAACAACCATTAATTTAGAGAGGGCGCTGCTAAGTCCATCTTGAGCCTGTTGGAATGCTGCTATTTTACCTGGAGTTAGATCTCCGGCATTGATAGTTGTACTGGTTGCTTTTGCACGAGCATTTATTACACCCTCAAGCGTTTCTTTTTCATGTGATGCATAACCCTTAACAGTTGCTACAAGGTTTGGAATAAGATCTGCACGTCGTTGATAAACATTTTCAACATCCGCCCATTGTTTATCAACGGTTTCAGACAATGTAACCATATTGTTATAAGTACCCTTAAACCAGCTATAAGTTATAAATCCAAGTATGACGATTATAATGATTATGATCCAGCTTTTTTTCATTTTTAAATGTTTTTATTGAATTTTCGGATAGCTAATGTAATCTTATTTTTTAATAGTATTAATATTTATATCCTTATAAAATATTTTAGACGCCTGCGGCAATCCCAATTATCCCAACTAATAATCCAACACTTATGTTAATGGCTTTTACAATAATAAATCCTTTTCGTGTTTCAGCAAGTAATGGTAGGCTCCCATGTCCATCTTGAACAATTGAGTTAGCCAGTAATATGCTAAATGGCAGACTGCCAGATGCAAAGAGAATAATAAATAACAAATGAGGTCCCGACTCAGGAATAATGCCAACTAATACGGCAATAATTAATACAATATAAATATTATCACCAATTATCTTTTCAAAATCTAGATATTGATTTACGAAATGAAGCAATAGTAGTGTGAAGAATGTCCATAGGAGTATTCGAACAAGATGTTTTTTAATAATGTGAGCCTTAATATGGTCTGCAAGAAAATGATCGTTTACAGTTAACAGCATCAACAATGAAATACTTAGTACTGTTATAAATGTGTATTTGATCCATTCAGGATGAACATGTACAGCTTCGGGTATAGATAATAATTCTATATGACCTTCATGGTCGTTCCCACCTACAAACAAGATCGCTGCTAAGGAACCGCCAAGTACAAGTATTAAAATTGCTCGCAGTGCTGTTAAATGTTTAAAGTTGTCAAGGATATCTTTTTTGTTAAAACAAAAACAATCGACCTCATCGGTATGAACCTCCATATGCTCTTCACCATAGTTTACAATACTCTTATCTTTTTTTATAAAGATGTTTACAATAAATCCAGAAGCAATTGCAATTAAGAATAATAGTATACTTATCAAAATGGCTGTCTCAGGTATTATTGAGAACAAAAAAAATGCTTCATCACCAGAAGTAGCAATCATTGCTGTGGCTAAGGCAGCAGTCCCAATTACATTATGAATATACAAAGACACGGCAGTATATGCTCCAAGACATCCTGGTATTAATCCTAATAATGCAGCTAAAAATATTTGTTTCCACGTACTGGTTTTAAGTTTGTTTCCCCAAATCCCTTTTGAGAATACATTGAGATATTCAATGATAAGCATCATTGAAAGCACAAATAGAGTAATCGTAAGTGATTGTCGAATTATGGGAAATATATCATGCATAATAAGAGTAGCTTATTAGAATGAAATTGCAGATGAAAACAATCATCAGCGTATGAAACTCAATAATTATTCTCCTTTATCTCAAAATACGACTGAGGGTGTAAACATGCCGGGCATTTTTGAGGGGCCTTTTCGCCTTCGTGCAGGTATCCACAGTTACGGCATTTCCAAATTATTTTTTCATTCCTTTCAAAAACATGACCGTCGTTTAGATTACTATAAAGTTTTAGATACCTGTTTTCGTGAGCTTTTTCCACTTTAGCAATCATTTTAAAGGCTACGGCTACTTCTTTAAAGCCTTCTTCTTCTGCAATTCTTGCAAACTCAGGATAGAGTTCTGTCCATTCTTCATTCTCACCCTCAGCGGCAGCTTTAAGATTATCCAATGTTGTGCCAATAATACCTGCCGGATAAGTGGCAGTTATTTCAACAGGCCTACCCTCAAGAAATTTAAAGAATCGTTTAGCATGTTCTTTTTCATTAAGTGCTGTTTCTGTAAATAATGCTGCTATTTGTTCAAGGCCTTCTTTTTTTGCTTTACTTGCAAAATAATCATATCGCATTCGTGCCTGTGATTCTCCAGCGAATGCTTTAAGAAGATTCTGTTCTGTTAGTGTTCCTTCTAATGAATTCATAATTATTTTAGATTGTTAAAAGTTCAAAGTTATTGATTTTTTAGTGCCAAATTAGCTCGCTTAATATTTTTATAGGCGTTTATTTAAATAACATACTATTTTTACGCCGAATTGTATCACTAACAAAAACTATAAAGTATAGATTATGAGAAGATGTATTTTGATTTTTACAATATTTATAGCTGCAATTTATTTAGCATATGGACAAGCTGATGGATTAACTGTTGCTGAAGAAACTGATTACAGTTCAACTTCAACTTATTCTGATGTTATTAAATTTATCGCAAATTTGCAGGAGCAATCACCTTTTGTAAAAATCGATACAATAGCCCAATCAATCGAAGGCCGCATAGTTCCAATGATGATTATTGCGAATCCTTTACCTGAAAATCCTAAACAAGTTGGCGACCGAATTGTTGTTTATATTCAGGCAAACATTCATGCCGGAGAAGTTGAAGGAAAGGAAGCCTCACTAATGCTGGCAAGAGATCTTCTTAAGAATCCTTCATCCGAGATTATGAAAAATGTCGTAACCTTAATTGTCCCAATATTAAATACTGATGGTAATGAGAAGATAAGTACAAATAACAGAAGAAACCAGGTTGGACCTGTTAATGGAGTAGGAGTGAGGTACAATGGTCAAAATCTTGATTTGAATAGAGATGCTATGAAACTCGAAACCCCTGAAATTACAGGTGTGGTTGAAAATATTCTAAATTATTGGGATCCTGCAGTTACAGTTGACTGCCATACAACAAATGGTTCATTTCATGAAGAACCGATTACCTTCACATGGATGCAGAATCCAAACGGTGATAGAAACCTGATTAATTTTATGCGCGATGATATGATGCCTGCCGTTCAAAGAACATTGAGGGATGATTACGACGTGGAAAATATTTTTTACGGTGTGTTTATTGACCGTATGAATTATGACAAAGGCTGGGTATCATACGCAAGTGAACCCAGATACTTTGTTAATTATATAGGTTTAAGGAATCGTTTAGCAATACTGAATGAAAATTATGTTTATGCTGATTTTAAAACACGTGTTAACGGATGTTATTACTTTCTGAAATCTGTTCTTGAATATTCACTTGAGCATAAAAATGCAATTAAAGAATTGCTTGCCAGTGCTGATAAAATTACGATTTCACGTGGAGCGTCACCAAGTATTACCGACTCATTTGCAATTGAATATAAAGGTAAACCAACACCTGAATTGATAACAATTAAATCATTTGAAACGGATACAATTCCAGGTGTTAAAGGTTATTGGAGATACAAAGCGAGTGATAGGAAGAGAACGGTTACCGTTCCATATATTGCCGATTATTATCCAACAAAAAGTATAAAGTTCCCATATGCATACATATTATCTGTATCGGATCCTGAGATTATTTCTGTGCTAAATAGTCATGGGATTAAAATTCATCAATTGGGCAAAAATTACAAATTAATTGTAGAGAGGTTTGAAATTGATGAATTAAAAGGATCCTCACGTTTAAACCAGGGACATTATACAGATAAGATTAAAGGAAAATTTATTCAAGAAGAAAAGGAATTTAGCAAGGGAACCAATGTTATTTTAACGAATCAGAAACTTGGATCATTATGTGCTGCACTTCTTGAACCACAAGCAGTTGATGGATTACTTTATTGGAATTTCTTTGATAGATATTTGACTCCTCAATGGGGTTCCGGGTATTACCCATATCCTGTTTATCGCATTCTGGATAATATGGAATTGAATGTGATGAAGAAATAAGTTCTTTTAATGTTTCAGTTCAATCAATAATTTCTCAATATTTTCATCAACTGATTTTAAGCCATCTAGTATAATATCCGGATTAGTAGGTTCTTCGAAAATTGATGTTATACCAGAAAAATTCTTGACCTTTCCTTCTTTCGCTTTTTTATATAAAGATTTTTTATCTCGTTTTTCACAAGTCTCTAAAGGCGTATCTACAAAGACTAAAATGAAATTACTGTCACCTATGATATGTTTAATGTTTTCTCTTATCTTGTTTGTAGGTGTAATAAAAGCACAAATTGTTATCCCTCCAGATTTATTAATAATTTTAGCAATTTCAGCTATTCTTCTATTGTTTTCTTCACGATCAGAGATTGAAAAACCGAGGTCGTTATTAATGGTTTTTCTTACTTCATCGCCATCCAAAATAACTGACGAAATACCTTTATTTAACAATGCTTTTTGAAGATGATTGGCCATCGTGGTTTTTCCACTACCCGATAGTCCTGTAAACCAGATGGTTGTTCCAATCTTATCTTTTGCCACACGTGAATTCGATGATTGTTTTATTGACATTAAAGTCTCTAATTGTTTTAAAATAAGTTCTTCAAAAATACAATAACTTTGACTAGCTGTTTACTATCAAATCCACATCTGCTTCTGAATTAAAGTATGTGATTATTCTTTGAAGTATTCTTCAGACAAAGGCTATTTGCGCTTTGTAATTATATCTTGCATTTCACTCATTTTCTTAGGCTTGAAGATGGAGAGGTATATTTTTGCCAGGAAAAGAGGACCCTTGATAAGTATTATCATTCTTAACTTATATGGAAATTTTTCAACAATTAGCGTTGCCAAATAAAGCAATCCTGCATATAGGCGGCCAGGTAACACATACAAATAAATCAATAGATTAAACTTTTTATACACTCTTTCATATCCTGCTTGTACAGCAACCTTTCCAGCTGTTGCATCCATAAGTTTTATCTTCCAAGGTGATAATTGCTTTTTCCAAACTCCAATTTTACTAGTGTTTATTTTTTTCATTAAACTGGAGTGATAATTTTGAATATATCCGGGAGGATAGGTTTTGAGTATTTCATCTTTCTTATTATGAAAATTAAAGACACTGGCCTTATATTCAGCACCAATGAATTTACAAAGTTTTTCTAACTGGATTTCAGGATCTTTAACGAGATCTTCATATTTGATAACATAATAAGTATCAGGTCTTTCAGCGCCGTCCTTATTGAATTTCTTGAAAAAATATTTCCATTTCTGAACAACAAGTGAGGGTATTGGTAACTCAAAGTCAACATTTTTTATTGATACAAAGTTATCCCTGTAGTCTCGTATTATATGAATGAATTTTGCTTCTGGAAATATTTTTAATAACAATTTTGTGTAAATAGCATATCCAGGATTTTTATCTCCAATAGTTAATAGCTTTTCCTTCTCAAACAATGAAATATATTGCATGTATACTACTTTGCAAATTGTACCGTACGTATTATGACCTTTATATGATAACAGAGTTTTCTTCAGTTTATCAGGATCAATTGTCCATGTATCAAATAACCATTGATTGATCAGATCATTGTAAAATGAAAGTATATCTTTCTCAGTCCAGTTAGTTTTTTTGCCATACTTAGGATAAAGATTAACGATAAACTGACATTCGGGAGGGAAATTTACATTAGGATGTGCGTCAAAAAGAGTTCTCAGTAACGTTGTGCCCGATCTAGGTCGTCCAACAATAAAGAAAATCGGAATATTACTTAAGTTTTCCATTTACTTTTAACTTGTTTTTTGATTCGATAAAGATACTTATATCATCTTTTTTAAATCTAAGAATTTCAAAAAATCCAACTTTTACTTCCCTTGAATAAATAAGCCAGTATCCAAATGTTCCAACAGCATAACTAATGTCTGAAGCCCAGGCAGCTCCTTTTCCACCATATTCAGGAATCCATAGAAAGTTAAGTAAGATATTAATGATCAGAGCAGGTAGAAATACATAAATTGCAAGATAAGGTTTACCCATTCCTGCTAATTGTCCACTCAATACCCTGAAAATAACCAGAATGATAACTCCAGGCAACATTAAGTTAATTATCTCTATACTGGGATTAAACTCACTGCCAAATACGGCAGGTATAATATATGGTGCTACAAAAATAACAACTACAGAAAGAAGAAAAATTATTATAAATGACAATCTTGCGAGCGAAATTGTGGATTGAGTCATAATATTTTGATCTTTCGAATTTGCGGTCCTGCTAAATAATACAACACTTATAGCAAATGGTATTGTCCATAATTGCTCGACAATATGAACTCCGAGTGAGTAAATACCTACTTGCTGAATTGTAGATAACTTTTCAAGCAATAATATGTCAAGCCGATAATTCAACTGAACAACGAAAAATGTAAATGCATACATAATCCCTAAACTCAATAATTTTTTAACTATCTGCGGGATTAGTCTGAAGCTGATATTAAATTTTTGGTTGATGAGTAGAAATGCCCAAATTGCAACTAATATATTAGCTGTTGTTAGTGAAATTATCGCTCCGAGTAAACCAAGATCAAGTCCCCAAACAAGAATTATAGCAAGAATTAGATTTATTAAATTAATAGCCCATTCAAGTCTGTTAGCTTCTTTTATTTCATCTTTTCCAAAAAAGATACCACCGATATATACAATGCCAAGCCGGAAAGGAATAATAAGGATTACAAGACCAATTAGCAGAATTGTATATTCGGGTTCATAAAATATGAAATATGCACCAATACTAAATAGAATCCCAAGAATACTGGTGAAGAGAAGGATAAAAATAACAGAGGATACAATTGCATCGTCACTGTACTTTTTTTGCCCTATCATATAGATGGAAGCACCACGGACACCTAGATGGGTGAGGCTTACAACAATTATAGGTATAACAAGCAATGCATAATACAAGCCAAAACCGTCTACTCCTAAAATGCGGGTAAGCAGTATCACAACAAGTACTCCACAAATTATAGAAAATACATTGCTATTCAGTACACCGATAAAGTCTCTTAAGAATCGTCTTTTAGCCATGAGTAATATTGAATGGTAAAAGCATTATAGCCGCAAAGAACGTAAAATTATACTAAATGTAATTCTTCATCTCCAATATTAAATAATTATTTTTGTAACACTAAAATGTGGAATTAAAATGCAATATGAGTTTGTCTGAAATAATAATGAGTGAGCATTCAAAAGCACAGGCAGAAATGATAGCTGATATCATTATTCAGAGACCTGAGTTGTTAGACGAATTATTAGAAATTATTTTTTCTGACAAAGAACCACTTTCACGACGTGCTGCATGGCCATTAAGATTCATTCACGAAAAAGATGAACAATTATTAATATCATGTTTGCCAACGCTGATAACGAATCTCCCAAAGGTAAAAAGTGTAGCTGTTCAGCGTAATTTATTATATGTTCTGGCTTATTCCGAAGTTAAACAATCTCATCATAGTGAATTATTGCAATTCTCTTCAGAGCTTCTACTCGATTCAGGAACATCAGTTGCTTCGCTTGTTTATTCAATGGATATATTCTATAAAATAGCCTCATGTGAGCCTGATTTGTTAAATGAATTAGTTCTTATTATTCATCAGATTCTCCCGAATGCCACGGCTGGTGTAAAATCAAAATCAATGAAGATTTTAAGAAAGATTGAAAAATCAGGTCAAAAATTCATATAATTTTCTAACCAATTAAAACTAATTTTGCCGTTTCAATATAACAAAGGTAAATAACCATGATTCCAGGAGAATTTAATTTATTAAAGGCCAAACGTAGAACGCTGAATGGTTATTATCTTATAGATAATGAGGAAGTTGAAGTATTGTTACCAAATAAATATGTCCCAACAGGGATGAAACCTGGTGATGAAATATCAGTATTTATTTTTAAAGATTCGGAGGACAGGTTAACAGCCACTACAATTAAACCAAAAATATTGTTAAATGAATTTGGAGTTCTGGAGGTAGTAGATGTGAATCCAGTTGGTGCTTTCCTTGATTGGGGTCTTGAAAAGGATCTGTTAGTGCCCTATTCAGAACAAGTTGAGAAAATGAAGGTTGGCAGAAGTTATCCGGTTTATTTATATATGGATAATAAAACTCAAAGACTTGTCGCGACAGGCAAAATAAACAGGATACTTGAACGAGAGGAAATACAAGTCGATGAAGGAGAGGAAGTGGAGTTGTTGATATGCAATTCAACCGATATTGGTATAAATGTTATCATTAATAATTTACACCCCGGACTTCTTTACGATAATGAACTCTTTCAAGCTGTTACGCCTGGCGATATTGTTACCGGATATATAAAGAATATCCGACCGGATAAAAAGATTGATGTTAGTCTTCAAAAACAAGGATATATTAACGTAGAGCCAAATGCACAAAAGATACTCCAGAACCTGAAGGACAATAATGGTTTTTTAAATGTTACAGACAAAAGCGACCCTATTATTATTTTGGCTAAACTAGAGATGAGCAAAAAACTTTTCAAAAAAGCTATTGGTTCTTTGTATAAACAAAGGCTTATTCGGATTGAGAAGGATGGTATTTATCTAGTTGAGTCTGCCTGAAGCGATCAGCATTTTATTATACTTAATATTTCTTTGTAAAGAGTGTAATTTTGCTCATCAAAACAAACAAAAAAAACTTGTTCTGGAAGTTGGTTCATTCTAAGAAAAGATGAAACAGTATCAATTGCAATCTTAGCAGCTTCAGGCTTTGGAAAGCCATAAATACCTGTGCTTATGTTCGGAAAAGCAATAGATTTTATATTGTTTTGTACTGCAATCTCAAGGCTAACATTATAACAGCTTTCGAGAAGTTGTGGTTCATTTGAATTGCCACCGCGCCAAATCGGTCCCACTGTATGAATGATATATTTTGCAGGTAGATTATATCCTGAGGTTATTTTAGATGAGCCGGTATTACAACCATTAAGTTTTCTGCATGCTATAGATAATTCCGGTCCAGCAGCCCGGTGAATAGCCCCATCTACACCACCACCTCCCCCAAGTCTGCTGTTTGCTGCATTAATAATTGCGTCTACATGTAATTTTGTAATGTCATCTTTAACTAGCTTGATTCTGTTGTTGAGATTCATATTAATCACAATTAATCATTCACCAACAAACCGTAATTATTTCTTTTCTACAATTAGCTGAGCATTTTTGTAATCATAAATAATAACTTCGTTTCCCTTCTCAATCATTCCTGATCTTGCAGTAGCGTCAAAAAGTTCATCATTAATAATAACCTTGCCTGATGGACGAAGCACTGTGTATGCTACTCCGGTTTTCCCAACCATGTCTTCATAGCTCTTTAACGCTGAGGTATAACCTTCTTTTATATTTTGCACTTTGTCCAAAGCGAGGTGACCGAATATATTAGTTGTAAATAGCTTTTTACTAAGCATTATTGAGCCGAAGATTGCCAGAAAGAAGGCAATAATGACTATTGAAAATGCAGCAACAATACCTGTTGTATCGATTTCAAAAAATCCAGGCCCAACATTCCCAACCATACTTAATGTTAGCCCCGAAATCATGAATATTATGCCAAGGAGCCCTAATATTCCAAAGCCTGGGATCGCAAATATTTCTATTGCAAGCAGTATCAGTCCAAATACAAATAGTAAAATTTCCCAGTTATTGGCCAAGCCCTCTAGATAATGTGGAGCGAAGTAGAGTAGAGCAGCAAACACGGATGCAGCAAGAGGGAAACCAACTCCTGGAGATTGTAATTCAAAATAAATTCCTCCAATTATCACCATAATTAATAGCCCGCTGACCATTGGGTTGATTAGCCACCCAATTATTTTATCAGTTGCTGTTATTTTATGCTCAATAAACACATAGTCATTGTAACCTGCATGTTGCAATAGTTCGTCCATGTCCTCAACCTCAGCTCTACAAAAATTATTTTTAATGGCTTCTCCAACTGTAAATGTAAGTACCTGACCTGTGTCGCTAATTCCAGCTATATAAATCTTTGGGTCTACCATTGCTTGTGCAATATCAGGATCTCGCTCTTTTGCTTCAGCGGTGGATCTCATCATCGATCTCATATACGACTGATATTTATCAGGTAACACCTTACCTTCTTGGTCAACTACAGTTGCAGCACCAATACTAGCTCCGGGTGCCATATATATACTATCGCATGCAATTGAGATAAGGGCACCAGCCGAGGCAGCATTTTTGTCGATAAATACATAAACCGGAATTTGAGAGTTGAGAATTTTTGTCCTAATAGAATCGGCAGCATCTAACATTCCACCGTATGTGTTCATGTGGATCAGAATTATATCAGCATCATTTTTTTGTGCATTTTCTATGGCAAGTTTCGTTGTTCGCCAAATTGGCGGGGCAATCATTTTATCAATTTTGAATCGGTATACTTTGGTTGATTGATCACGCTCAATAGTATCTGCCGTTAATGCAAATGATATAAAATTCAGAAGACATATTATTAAAATTGGTACAGTTCTAGTACGTTTCATATTGATGAGTTGATACTGTTCATTTTCTCTTTTTTGCGTTTCCTGATTTTGCGCTTTATGGCCCGACGCCTCCAATACTTACCCCAAACAATATTCGTCCACAATCTTTCGTGAAAGTAATATAGTATTAGTTTGGAAAAAATATCAATAGCTGTAATTAATGATACTGCTCCAAGGATATCTTTGAAAGCAGTTTCTGTAGCCTGAGTAAATATTGTAAAGCTAATTATAAAAGTAGAACCCGAAGCTATGAAACGCCAGCTAATTGCCTTAAAAAGGCTTCTGTATGGACTATCCTTTTCTATTTCAGGATATTTATTTTTTGCCATAATTAATTTGTTTACTAGCTTACAATTATACAAAAAAATACTTGATTATTTCCCTAAAGATATCCTTTAAAGAAATGATGAAGTTTTCTAATAAACTCGTTGTGAGTAAGCTTATTAGAAGCAATTATCTGCTTTCCAAAAATATAATTGTTTTTATTTTTAAAGTCACTTACCATTCCACCAGCTTGTTTGACGATGAGTGATCCAGCAGCTACATCCCACGATTGCAGACCGTATTCATAAAACAGATCATAACGACCACAGGCAACATAAGCTAAATCAACTGCTGCGGATCCCAATCTACGAACTCCACGGGTTGTCCGCATCAGTTCTTTAAACAAATCTAAATATGGATCGAGCAAGGAATAATCGTAATAAGGAAAGCCTGTTGCTAGAAGTGAGTTATTCAAGTTAATCGTTTTCGAAACATTAATTTCCTTTCCGTTTAAAAAAGCAGAGCTATTTTTCCAAGCATAGAAACATTCATTCAAGTTTATTTCGTAAATAACACCCAAGATAATTTCATTCTTATCCATCAATGCAATTGATATGGCGTAAAGAGGAACACGGTGAATAAAATTTGTTGTTCCGTCAAGTGGATCTATTACCCAGTTAAGCTTTTCGGATCTGGCTAAACTGCTATCTTCTTCAGCAATAAATCCTGCTTCAGGAATTATCTTACCCAATTCTCTGACAAGAATTTTCTCTGATTCTTTATCAACATAAGTAACAAGATTATGGATACCTTTCTCTTCAACATCAGTACTGTCAAGTTTGTCAACTTCTTTCTTAATAAATTTGCCTACTGCCTTGGTTAGGTTTACAACTTGTTTTGTTATTATTTCTAAGTTCATGCTTCTGTTGTTTTCTTCTGATTTATATACAAAACAATCAATAATATTAGACCAGTAAAAAAGAGTATTGTGGATATTATTTCAGCTTGGGTTAATTTCATGCCAAGAAAATTGAAAACATTGTTTACCCTAATCTTTTCAATTAAGAATCGTTCGACTCCATTAAACATTAGGTAAATGGCAAAAAGCGAACCTGGTATTATTAGTTTTTTTCTTATGGACCAGAGTATGACAAAGATCACTAGTGACATTGTTGTTTCATAAATTGGTGTTGGAAATACTGGTTCCGCTAACTCAAAACAATGGGGACCTGCACATCCAGATATTGGAATACCTTGGTTCAAGATATTGTGTGGATAATTATATGCCCATACCCACTCAGGTAAAAAAGACAGCCACCCGGGCTGGGGTAATGTATTAGTAATACCCCAATCACCGTCTCCTGCAACCTGGCAACCAATTCTACCAATACCATAGGCTATTATTAATGATGGAGCAACCATGTCAGCCAGTTGCCGCCAATGTATGTTGTGCTTTTCTGCAAATATGATCAAGGCGATAGCAGCAACAATAAGTCCTCCATAGAAAGTTAGCCCACTTAATGATAATAATGAACCAATTGGATCCCTAATGAACTCGCTCATATTTTCAAGTTGGTGGAATAATTTCGCTCCGAGGATACCAAAAATCACAGCAATAATAACAATAGACCACACTTGATCTTTAGCTGGAATTTCAATTTCTCTCAACTCAGGCTCCTGAAGTTTGCCCTTATCTTTAATATAATATTTATAGAAGGTATAACCAGCAGCTATAATAAGACCGCCTATTAAAGAACCGTCTGAAGAAAAAATATATCCTTGAGGATCAGTAATCGCTAGTTTGTAATAAACTATAATGCCACCAATTTTATAACCTACAAAGAGACTTATTAAAAATGTTATTATTAGTTCAGTTAAGGATGCCGGTTTACCAATCAATATTTTTTTTATTGTAGGTTTTATTAAACCGTCCTTTTCTTTTCGTGCTAATTCATGTCTTAACAATAGAGCAGCAACTAAAAACGCCAAAGCAAGAAAGAATCCATAGCTTTGGATTGGAAGGTTAATGTCAGTTCCAGTTACATCATTAATAAAATCGGTAATTCTAGGGTACATTTAATATTATTTTAAAAAATAAAAATAAAGAAATTCTCAATGACGAAACTCACCCATTGTAAGCTATTAACTTTTGTTTATCCTATTTTTTAAAAACTGTTGAATTAATATTCCCCCGACAATAAAAATTAGCCCAATAAAAGTAGAAATATGAATTTTTTCGCCAACGGTATATCTTATGAAAAATAATGCTATAAATGGTGACAAATAAATTAGATTGCTGACCTTAGCAGTATTACTTGAATTAGTTAGTGCCATCAACCAGATTACAAAAGTAATGCTCATTTCAAATAGCCCAATGTAAATACTCCCAATCAAAGCATAACCCGTTGGAAATATTATTAGTTTAGTGGTGAACAGTAAATAGACAAGTATATAAACAAAACCGAAAAAGAGATTCAGGAATATTTTGCCAGTTTCTTCTCGATCATCTTTCATGTTCAGTATCCAGTAATAAGCCCAAAAAAAAGCACTTCCTACAGCAAGTAAAATTCCAATAGAGCTGGAGTTTTCAAGACTAATGAAACTTCCTTGCGTGCTGATAATAACTATACCAAAGAAGCTGATGAAAATTGCCATTATACTCCAAACACTTATCTTTTGATTTAAAAAAAAGATGGACATAATTACAAGAACAATAGGCCATGTATAATTCAGAGTTCCAGCTATCTGCGCCTCTAATAGTTCGTATGCCTTAAAAAGTACCAGATAGTATAAAAAGGGATTAAAGAAGCCCATAATTGCTGATGCCTTGATCTGGCTCACAGTAACAAGCTTAAAGTTTAGACGTTTTTTACTAAACTGATTTATTATCAGAAGAGCAATGGCACCAAATAATGACGACCACAACAATAACTGATCGAACTCAATATATCGCAAGGTTAATTTAAAGGCCGAACTCATCGTTGACCAAAATATAATTGCTAGTAAAGCTAGCAAGTAAGCTTTATTTTGATTGGCTAGTTTGTTCAATTTTGTAATGTAATTGTTCTCTTCAAGTTAAATGATTCCCTATTTACCCATAACCGCCCAAGTGGGCATAACAGACATATCAATTCCAAATACCCATGAGCCCCAGAAATAAGTAATTAGAGTTATAATTATTACTCCAAGCATGTTCAGCACAAAACCGGTTCGGGCCATTTGCATAACTGTAATTTTATTTGAACCAAAAACAATGGCATTTGGCGGTGTTGCCACCGGAAGCATGAAAGCCATCGAAGCACTTATAGTAGCTGGTAACATAAATAGTAATGGATTTATATTAACATGTATTGAAATGCCTGCAAGAACAGGTAATAGCATTTCGATAGTAGCAGTATTTGAAGCCAGCTCGGTTAAAAAAGTCATCATTAATGCAATAATTGCTATTATGATAATAGGATGCAACCCCCCAACAATGCTTAATTGCTCTCCAACCCAAATTGAAAGTCCAGATTCTTTAAATCCACTTGCTAAAGCAAATCCCCCTCCAAAAAGAAGAACAATATTCCATGGCACTTTTGTTGCTGTAGCCCAGTCCATAACTCTTTTGCCTTGGTTGCTTTTAGATGGGATAATGAATAATATAACGGATAAACAAATTGCAACAGTACCATCATTTATGTATGTTGGTGATGAAAACAAACTGCTCCATCCGGGAATATCTAAAGTTCCAATATTTAATCCTGCTCTTGTAAGCCAGAGAAAAGCAAGGCTTACAAAAACCATTGCAACTGCTTTTTGTTCATAAGTTGCTGGTCCAAGTTCTTTATATTGTTCCTTGAAATTAACATCCTTTAATACGCTTAGCAACTTCTTTGGTTTGTAGATAGTATGTAAATAGTACCAGGTTATGATAAAGAAAATTATACTAATTGGAAGCGCGAAAATAAACCATGACGAAAAACTTATCTCTGGAGCTGCTGGAAACATTATCTGAAATATTCTGGCGAAGGATAAATTTGGCGGTGTACCCACTAACGTGGCTATTCCACCTATTGAGGCACTATATGCTACACCGAGCAGTAAACCAACTGTGTATTTATTTAGTTCTTTTGCCTCAATAAAATCTTCTAGCTTTTTCGAAATTGAAAGTAAAATAGGAACCATCATCATCGCAGTGGCTGTATTTGATATCCACATTGATAAAAATGATGTGGCTAGCATAAAGCCTAGTAATATTCGCGCCGGGCTCGATCCGGTTAGTAGTAAGATTCTTATAGCAATACGTTTATGAAGATCCCACTTTTGCATAGCTAATGCTACCAGAAAACCACCTATAAACAAAAATATAACATGATTAAAATATGTTGACGAAACATCTTTTCCATTCATTACACCAAACAGTGGAAACAATACTACTGGTAATAATGCTGTGATTGCAAGTGGAACTACTTCACTAATCCACCATATTGCCATTAGTACGGCAATACCAAAAGTGTATGTTACGGCAGGATTACCAGGTTCCAGATCCATAAATAGAGTAATCCATAGAAATAGAACAGGGCCAACAATAAATCCAAAAATGTTCTTATAACTAATCTTTTGATGATAGGGTTTAATCATATGAAACATGTAAAGATCAAAACATGCGAAGTTAGGCAAATAAAATATTAAAAATTATTTCAATATCTTAAATTCTTTGAATTTAATTGCTAACTTGCGCAGTACTATTTAATTATCAACAAAAAAGTCAAAGATGAAAAAGCTAGAAACTGTTGTAATGCTAATTGTGATTATCGTAATTATAGGTTCAGGTGGATGCAATAAACATGAAAAATCAGAGTTTAATTCAGGTTTCGACAAAAGTGAATTGCTCGAATTGATTACTGTTGCTGAGCATATGTATGATTCTGTTGATATCAGTGGATTTAAAACTCCATTACCAACTGAATATATTAGAGTTTACCGCTCACCAGTATCCGTTCTAAAAAATCGTTTTGATATATGGAAATCTGAAAAATCTAAAGTAGTTATTGCAATTCGTGGAACTATTCTTGACAAGAAAGGTATCAGCTTTGCAGAAGATTTTCACGCTTACATGGTACCAGCAATTGGTAAAATTAAAATTTCCAACGAAATAACATTCCAATATAAACTTGCAGAACTTTCAGGTGCGGGTGTACACCTGGGTTTATTACTTGGACTATATACTTTGCATGAAGACATGATAGAGCAGATTAATTTACGATATACTGAAGGAGTTCGTAATTATTATATAATTGGTCACAGCCAGGGTTCAGGAGTTGCATATCTTGCAACAGCATATTTATGGTATCTTCAGAAAGATGGCAAACTTCCATCCGATATACAATTCAAGACTTATTGTATTGCAGCTCCTAAATCTGGAAATACGCCTTTTGCATACGACTATGAAAATTTGACGAAAGGTGGTTGGGCCTTTTCAATTCAAAATACAGCCGATTGGATTCCTTATTGTCCAATAACTTTTGAAACCGCAGGAGATTTACCACCCATATCCGGCTTTACCAAAGTTCGGGAAGTGCTTACCGAGATTCATTATCCTCCCGGACCAAACTTTAATGATGCATATGCTAAATATGGTAAATTGCAAAATGAAGTTCTTGATGGCATGCAGCAAGTCATAAAAGAAATTATCTATCCAAAAATATCGGCACTCTTTCCTGAATATGTTGAGCCTGAACTGATTAAATCCTTGGATTTTGAAAGAATAGGTGTAACTATCCCTCTCATTGCTGATAAGGATTATTATAAAAAGTTTCCAGATAGTAAAGCTCATTTCAATGTTTGGGAAAATCATTCTCCTTATCCATATTATTATTTGGCAGGCAAAATGAAATGAAATAGTTGATTCAGACCTAGTTAAGCGTCTATTATAAATTGCATTTTCTTACTTTTATTACTTTGAAAGTTATAACTGACTGACGACCCAATGAATTGCGAAAAAAATTATACCTTTGTGCTCTTTTTTTTAAATATTTGTTGATTATGAGGAACTTAGCTGTTATTGCGTATGGAGGAAATGCTTTATTAAAGGTAGGTCAAAAAGGAACCATTGATGATCAGGAATTAAATGCATATGAAGCAAGTAAGAATCTGATTAAACTTATTAAAAGGGGTTACAATCTTGTCCTAACTCATGGTAACGGACCTCAGGTTGGAAATATACTTCTTGCTAATACTGCAGGTCATAAACTTTATGATCTTCCTGATATGCCACTTGATATAAGTGTTGCATATTCACAAGGTTTTATTGCATATATACTTGAGCAACAGCTGCGCAATGTGTTAATGGAAAATGATCTTGATTCTGATGTGATTTCTATTATCACGCAAGTTTTGGTTAATAAGGATGATCCTGCTTTTTTAAAACCAAATAAACCTATTGGCCCTTATTTTACCAAAGAAGAAGCTAAAAAGTTTATGGCTGAATCTGATTCTGTTTTTAAACAAGATAAAGCAAGAGGTGGATGGCGTAAAGTTGTTGCCTCCCCAGAACCGTTGGTCATTTTTAATATGCGATCCATTGAAAAGATTGCTAGTGAAGGTCATATAGCAATCGCCGTCGGTGGAGGTGGTATTCCATGTTATTACAAACAAGAAAACAAGTTACAGGGTATAGATGCGGTAATTGATAAAGACCTGGCGTCCTCACTTTTAGCTTCTCAAATACATGCTCACCGACTATTTATACTTACAGATGTACCTAAAGTTTGCCTTAACTTTAATACTCCTCAGGAAAAAACTATCGACAGAATGAGTATTGCCGAAGCCAAACAGTACCTTATAGAAGGTCAGTTTGGAGCAGGGAGTATGGGGCCAAAAATACAGGCCGCAATTAATTTCATAGTAAGAAGTGGTAAAGATGCTATAATTACTGCACCTGAACTACTAGGTGTTGATAATGGTGGAACGAGGTTGACAATTGTGTAATTAAAAAAATGGGAGGCGGAATACTAAATCAGAGGCTTAAAATCTAAAATCATAACCAAGTGAAATTTGTTTGCGTTCAATAAAACCACCTTCCAAAATAATGTGATGGTGATTTTTAATAACTAATGATGCTCCAACTACAAAGTTCCACCGGTTGTTGGCAATTATTTTTCCTGAATAATTAGCCTCTTCGCCAAATAGATAAACAAGCTCGGGTGTAATATCTTCAACTTTCATTTTCCCGGAAAACGATTGATCATTACTGATGTACATTGCACCAATCCAAAACGCGCCAAATGTTCTACTTTTTTTATTGCCAAGAAAAATTCCAATTTTTGGACTGAAAAAATGATTATGAAGATTCTCATCGATATCCTCTGGATTCGTTACCGAGTAATTATAGTCCGCCATGAAAAACAAATAATTAAATCCCATAGAAAATGTTGCTCCAAATCCATATGTTGGTCCTAAATATTCAATCTTGTCATGTATCTCAAAAGTTGTATCAATAATTATTGAGTCGATTACTGGAATATTTTCGATAACTATATATGGAACTACAAGATCAGGCGAAATGGCACCTTTAGTGTATCCAAATATTCCATAAACATTTAAGAAAGGTAATACCCACAAGTTTGGCCTTAACTGAACTCTCCATTCGTAAGCTGAAGTGTTTTGATAAACAGTATCGGCTCTTGCTGTAATTGATGTGGAGTCAGACGTCAGCCTTAAATTGCTGGCCATATACTCTTGATCGTAGTATATTGAGTAGATTCCTATTCCAAAAGGTAGAGATAAATCACTTCCCTTTTTTCTTGCCTTTTTTCCAAAAACAGGTAGTATATCAACAATAGGGCTAACGTTTATCTTATTAGCATTTTCGATTCCGGAGAATGAAATAAGCTGTTTGTTTTTCATATATCCGAATCCCTGTTGTTGAGCATTAAGGGGTAAATTAAAAAAAGATAAAAGAAATATAATTAATAGGAAGTGAATATTCTTCATTAAGGAGTTCTAAATGTAAGGGAGACAAAACTAAGAAAATATCGACCAGAATAAAAAAATGAAATATCCTAAAGTAAGAAAAACACCTTCTAGTCTTGTAATTGTTCTGGCCTTATTACCAGTTCTTATAACAAGCATCAAGAATAATGAAGCCACAATTAATATCCCTATTTCAATATTTAAACTGCTTTCAAAATTTATAGGATGTATAGTAGCACTTGTTCCAAGAACGAGGAAAATATTAAAAATATTAGAACCCAGTGCATTACCAATAGCTATGTCAGTATTCTTCTTCAAAGCAGCAACTATTGAGGTAACAAGTTCAGGAAGAGATGTAGCGGCAGCAACTAATGTGAGTCCAATTGTAGATTCAGAAACACCTAATTCGTAGGAAATAGCTAAAGCACCTGAAACGATCCATTTCCCACCAAAAAACAAACCCAAACTCCCTAATATTATTAATATAATTGATTTTGAATAAGTATAGGATATTATTTTGTTTTCATCTGAATTGTTCCGTTTCCCAATATTTGAAAAAAGGACATAAAGCATTATTATGAAAAATATCAATAGTATTATTCCATCAACTCTATCGATTATTTTTTCCTGTTTTCCAAAGAATAAATCATTAGCTAGAATGGCAACCAGTAATATTGCAATTAGGTTAATCCACGAATCTCTTTTGCAAATTAAACTATCTACTTTAATCGGATATATAATAGCTGTAATTCCAATTATTAACAAGGTATTCATAATGTTACTTCCAAGAACATTGCCAATTGCAAGACCGGAACTGCCCTTTAAACTTGCAAATACATTTATTACAAGTTCAGGAAGAGAAGTGCCGAAAGCAACAATTGTTAAACCTATGATTAGTTGAGAAAGTCCTACTTTTACACCTATGGATGATGCACCATCGACTAAAAACTTGGCACCGAAAATAAGAATAACAAAACCTAATACAAATAATATATAAACAATCATTTTGCTGACTAATAATTACGTTCACCAAAAATTGTTGTGCCTATTCTAATCATTGTGCTGCCTTCCTCAATAGCAATTTTATAATCACCTGACATCCCCATCGAAATTTCTTTAAAATATGCTTCTTTTTCAAAATGCTTCTTTTTCAATACATCCATATATTCGGCAAGTTGTCTAAATTCGGTTCTAATCTGATTTGTGTCATCTGTATAAGTTGCCATCCCCATAACTCCTACTAGTCTTACATTCTTGAAGTTGACTAGTTCACTATTAGTTAGAATATCCTCAGCTTCTTTTATGTTTAGACCAAACTTTGTTGATTCTTTGGCGATATGAAATTGTAACATGCAATCAATAATCCTGTCATTCTTTTTCGCTTGTTTATTTATCTCTTTAAGAAGTTTTAAGCTTTCAACAGCATGAATCATTTTTACAAATGGCGCAATAAATTTCACCTTATTTGTTTGCATATGGCCTATAAAATGCCAATCAATTTTGTTAGTTAGTTGCGGAGCTTTAGCTATTAGATCCTGAACTTTGTTTTCGCCAAAAACACGTTGTCCGGCATCATAAGCCAGCTGAATATCTTCTATAGGTTTGGTTTTTGAAACAGCTACAAGAAGTACTGTATTAGGAATGGTTGATAAAAAGTCTATTAGGTTTTGCTTGATTCCCATATTATTTTTTTTACAAAGGTCTCAAAATTTAGGTTGATCTTCTAAGTTTTCAAAATGAGCATGTAACTTAATATTTATAACCCGTTCCTGAGTCACTTTCAATTTCAACCTTCAAGGATAATACAATCCGGTTAACAAAATTAAAATATGCTACTACAAGTGTTGCATCAAGTATACCATTATCGCTTAACCCTACTTCTCGTAAGAGTTTAGTTTGATCTATTTCATTTGATAAACCAGGATTTATAGTTAATGATTCAGCAAACTCACACAGCATTAATTCTCTTTCAGTTAATTCTACTTGTCGAAAATCTTGTCTTAATGTAGCTACTTTCTGATCATCTTTCCAATAATTATTTAAGGCTTCAGCATGGTGAACTTGGCAATATTCACAATTATTAGCTGCTGAAACAATTACAGCCATCATTTCACGATCTGCACGTGACAGTTCTGATTTACTGAACATTATTTCCATGTAAAGATCAATATGCTTAACTATACTTTCTGGTCGTAAACTTTGAATAGAATGTACATCTGCAAGTTTTCCTCTACTTTTAATCAATTGATCATAAATATCTTTAAGCCTACCAGTTGCTTCGTCATATTTTATTACTTTTATTCTAGCCATACAAAAAATTGGTGTTTTTTAATCGACATCCATTTGAGCTTTAAGTATCGGTTCCCATAGTTCAATTTTGATATTCTCGGGAGCCATAGCATGGACAAATTTTCCATAAGGAGTATCTTCAATCGAATCAAGAATAGTTATTCCTTTTGACCTGAGTTTTGACACTAACTCTTCTAAATTTTCAACTCTATAGTTTATCATAAATTGCTTTTCCGATGGAGAAAAATATTCAGTTGAGTCAGAAAAAGGTGACCATTGAAGCCGATTTATTTCATCAGGATTAACTGCATTTCGAGACTTAAAAACAGAACCATATTTGTCAGTAACAAATCCTAAATTGTTGTGATACCATTCAATCAATTTTTTCGGATTCTTAGATTTGAAAAATATGCCTCCAATTCCAACCTTTATGGTCGTTTTACCTTCATATAAATTTGTAAAAACACTGTCAATTGGTTCCCAAAGTTCAATTTTGTTATTTTCAGGATCCATAATATGGAGAAATTTACCATACTCATAACTTTCAATTGAGTCAAGAATAGTTACATTGTTTTCCTTTAATTCATTCATCAATTTCTTAAGATTCTTAACTCGGTAGTTAATCATAAGTTCTTTCTCTGAAGGTTGAAAATAATTTGTCTTTTCAGAAAACGGACTCCATTGTAAATAGCCTATCTCCTCTGGATTGTTGATTAGCCTAAACTCGAACATAGAACCATATTCATTTGTAATAAGGCCTATATTTTGATCGAACCATTCTTTTACCATCTGTGGATCTTTACATTTGAAAAAGATTCCACCTAATCCAATAACCTTATTGTTTTCTTTCGCCAAAACTATTTCAGTATTTTTTGTTTTTTCATCTTTGAGAGTAGTTGGATTACTACAGCCTATAAGAAATATAACCGTAAATATAATTAAACTGAACCGTTTCATAATTTATTTCTTTACTAAATACAATTATTAAATTTTGCAAGGGTTATTATTGTTGTCTTATACTTTCTTATTGCAATATATTGCTAATAATTGAGGATGAACCAGGAATTGATAACTTATTTTTCAAGAAGTTTTTAGCGTCTTTCGATAAGCCGGTTAGATTATTATCTGATTTACTTAACTCATAGATTTCAATAGGTAATAACCATTCATCGGGATAGTTCTTTATCAATTGATTCCATATATGTGGAAGATCATTTAAGTTTTTTCTTTTCTCCCTGATTTCTCTAACCTTCTCATAAAGTTTATGAAGATTAAGTGTAAGATCGTCATATACAATTTGATGAGTTTTTTCTCTTGGTGGGTCATATGTAGTACCAAATGCATCGCTGTCGGCAGGACCACTAAATGCACTTACAATATTTTCACCCACAGCCATATCATATTGTCCCCAATTAGGATCAAATAGTATTTTATTTTTATGCTTAACAGTACAATTAATAAATGACATAAGTATCAGCTTACCATTTCTCCGAACAACACTTTGAAGCTCGCCTTTAACCTTAATCCCTGACTCAAACTCAAAAGAAGATAAAATACCGTTTTGAATTCCAAGATTACTGAGTGCATCATCTGATAAAAAACGTGTTGGAACCAATGTGCCTTTTATTTTTCCAATAGGTGAACCAAAGCCATGGTTGTGCTTCTCTGGCCCTTCTCCATCCAGAATTTTGTCATCATAATTTAAGGTTGTTGGACCTGCAGTGTTAATGTAAATTGGACTACTCTTATGTATGATCACATTTGTAAAAGTACCTGATATTTGCAATCCTGAAGAATATACCAGAGTAGCAGGAGCATCCGATTCAATTGCTTTAAGTACGCCGTCAAGTCCACCCGTTCGCAATGCCATTTGGTTTGCAAATTCATCAAGGACATTTGTGAGATGCTTAAAATCAGGAGTAACAAATAGCTGAGGCTGAGGTGCAGTTATGTCAAAACTGTAATCTTTTGCATCAATTGAGTAAGGTATTTTACTTACACTATTTTTAAGTGCTCCTTTGCTTTCACCAATTGATGAAAGTAACCCCGCTCCATAAATCTTAGGATCCTTGATATTTCCAATCAAACCGTATTCAACAGTCCACCAATGAAGGTTTCTAATAAGAGACATTTCTGAAGGAATTTCAGCATTTTCTATTTTTTTTGTAAGAAGCTGTTCTGCTTTTTTAATTGCACTATTTTTTGATGTTGGATCTGCTTTTAATATTGAAAGGTGCCTGATTGCTTCATAAATACGATAATCCGATTTTGATGAAAAAGCTTTAGATCCTATCTCACCGAAATATCTGAGATATTCAGCATATTCAGGATCAGCAATAATTGGAGCATGACCTGCAGCTTCATGAATTATATCAGGTGCAGGTGTGTATTCAATGTGATTTGCAGACCTAATATCAGCAGCAATAACAAGAATCTTATGTTTTTGAAATTCCATAAATGCTGATGGTGGAATAAATCCGTCAACTGTTACCGCTGCCCAACCTATTTTCTCAAGTGACCGATTCATTTCTTCAATACTTGGTATGCTATCAAGAGAAATACCAGTTTTTTTTAACCCATCAAGGTATGAACTATGAGCAATATTCTTAAGAAACAGGATGTTTTGTTTCATTACAGCTCTCCATACGGCCTGATCCTGAGCTGTATAACGGCTATAATCTTGATCTATAATAAACGGAACCAAGTGTTTAGGTAATCGATCTATGATGACATTTACTGACATGGCTTATTTAGAAACGTTTTAAATTAGCTCAAAAATAGAAATTATTTATTTAGAAAATAATTATTTTAACAGATTATATCATTTTTGCCCCAATGTCTAAAATACCTCGTATATATGTTGCACTTCCTATACTGAATGAATCAGAAAATATTAACGCTTTAATAAATTGTCTTAGGCTGCAGAGTTTCAGCAACTTTAAAGTCGTAGTTTGTGTTAACCAATATGATAGTTGGTGGCAAGAAAGTGACAAAATAGCTATCTGTGAAGATAATATTAAGAGTATTGAACTGCTAAAACTTGAGAATGATTTAGATATTCACATTATCGATCGAAGTACCAATGGTACAGGATGGACCTCTAAGAAAGGAGGGGTAGGGTGGGCCCGAAAAACAATCATGGATTATATTGTTACTATTTCAGATAAGGAGAATATAATTGTCAGTATCGATGCAGATACATATTATCCTCCTGATTATCTTCAATCGATTTTTAATTATTTCTATGAAAACAAGAAAGCAGGAGGTGTGGCGATCCCATATTACCACAAATTAAATAATGATGATACCGATAGGTTGATTCTGTGTTATGAAATTTACATGCGATATTACTTGGTAAACATGATCAGGATAAATAATCCTTACAGCTTTACTGCACTAGGTTCTGCAATGGCATTCCCAGTTTGGGCATACCTAAAAGTAGGAGGCTTAACACCTGTATCGGCTGGTGAGGATTTTTATTTTCTGCAAAAGTTAGTAAAATCAACAAGTATTGGATTATGGTGTCCATCCGTAGCCCATCCTTCACCTCGTTTCTCTGATCGAGTTGATTTTGGTACCGGCCCTGCACTTATAAAAGGTAATTCTGGGGACTGGGAGTCTTATCCAAATTATCATCATAGATTTTTTGATGAGATAGAAAAAACCTATGGGTTATTTGATGATCTGTTTATGAATGATATTACAACACCTATGGATGAGTTTTTAGAAGGCCAATCCAAAAAGAAAGATATTTGGAAGCCACTTCGAAATAATTATAAAGATCAGAAAAACTTTGTACGCGCGTGTTCAAATAAGGTTGATGGTTTACGTATATTGCAATTTCTGCGAAAGCAACAAGCAACCATTGAAATATGTGATGAAGAAATAATTTATGATTACTTAGTCTGTTATTGTAATGATGAAATTGACGATAATCTATTGAGTGAACTTGAAGAGTTTAGTTATGCCAGTTCATCGGTTGAACTTTTGAATAAGCTTCGAAATTTTTTGTTTCATAAAGAAATGGAATTGAGAAAAAAGAGTATATGAATCATCTTATAACAATTCTTGGTCCAACTGCAACTGGTAAAACAGTAGTAGCGGCTAACCTTGCAGCATTAATTAAAGGTGAGATAATAAGTGCTGATTCAAGGCAAATATATCGAGGAATGGATATAGGTGCTGGAAAAGATCTGAATGATTATATTGTTGATGGTAAATCTATTCCATTCCATTTAATTGATATTGCCGAGCCAGGATCACGTTATAATGTTTTTGAATTCATTGGCGACTTTACAAAAGCATTTAACAAGGTAGTTGAATCTGGAAATATTCCAATATTATGTGGTGGTACCGGTATGTATCTTGATGCTGTTCTCAGAGGATACAACATGGGTAAGGTGCAAGTTAATGATGAGTTGAGGAAACAATTAGATGCACTGACTGAAGATGAGCTTATTTATAAATTAAGGTCATTTGGATCTTTGCACAATACTTCAGATACATCTGACAAGAAAAGACTCATCCGTGCCATTGAAATTGCTGATTATCAAAATAAGCATAAGGAATTGTCACTTAAACTGCCCAAGTTTAAGCAAATTAATTTTGGGATAACTTATGAAAGACAGATTATTCGTTCAAGAATTACTGAAAGGCTAGAATCAAGATTAAAAGAGGGATTAATTCAGGAAGTAGAAACTCTATTGGAAAATGGAATAACACCTGATAACTTAATTTATTACGGTCTCGAATATAAATTTGTCACGATGTTTGTAGTTGGGCAATTATCTTATAATGATATGTTAACAAAACTAAATACTGCGATTCATCAGTTTGCAAAAAGGCAGATGACTTGGTTTAGACGCATGGAAAAGAAAGGTGTAAAAATACACTGGATAGATGGAGGAATTGATTTAAAGGATAAATTAGCAGTAATTTTGAGTAAGATTAATTTGTAATTCACAAAATCCTCCAGATGCTATTCAGAGAATAGTATATAATCTATAATTGCTCACCAAGAAATCTTTCAGATTCCATTGCGGCCATACATCCAGTTCCTGCCGCAGTGATAGCTTGACGAAAATGTTTATCCTGAACATCGCCTGCAGCAAAAATTCCCGGTACATTGGTCGAAGTTGAGTCAGGTTTTGTAATCAGATAACCAACCTCATCCATATCTAATATTCCACTAAACAGTTCTGTGTTAGGCTTATGTCCGACAGCAACAAAAAAACCTTCAATATCTATTTTTCGTTCTTTACCGGTTTTATTATTAAATATTATGGCACCATCCAATGCTTTTGTGAAACCTTCTTCAGTGCCAACAATTTCTTTAACTTCAGTATCCCATAACACCTCAATATTTGGTGTGCTCATAACACGTTTTACCATAGCTTTTGAAGCTCTAAGTTCATCACGTCGATGAATCAAATAAACTTTGTTCACAATATTTGCCAAATAAGTAGCTTCTTCAGCAGCAGTATCACCACCACCCACAACAGCAACATCCTTTCCTTTATAGAAAAACCCATCACAAGTAGCACATGCAGACACTCCTCCACCTTTAAACTTCTCTTCAGAATCTAAGCCTAGATACTGAGCCGTAGCTCCTGTTGCAATGATGATCGTTTCTGCAAGTATCTCATTGCCATCATCAATATTTACCTTAAAAGGTCTATTTGTAGTATCAATATTTGAAACCATNCCCCATCTTGAATCACTGCCAAAACGTTCGGCTTGTTTCTTAAGATCCTCCATCATTTTTGGACCTTCAACTCCATCGGGATAACCCGGGAAATTATCAACCTCGGTAGTAGTTGTAAGTTGTCCACCAGGTGCCATACCTTCATAAATTATTGGATTAAGGTCAGCGCGGGCAGCATAAATTGCTGCAGTATATCCAGCAGGTCCAGATCCAATTATCAGACATTTCGTTTTTTCCATGTTAGATTAGTCTTATTTTTTGTAAAAACTGACAATAAAAATGCCAAGATACCTTTTTCTGTGTATTTTAAATGTAACAGTATAATTTGTGACATATTGTCTTGTTGGTGAGTAAAAAATTATAATTTTGTGATCTAAAGAATCGGGGTGTGGCGCAGTTGGTAGCGTGCTTGACTGGGGGTCAAGAGGTCGCAAGTTCAAGTCTTGTCACTCCGACGATGCCTAACTGGTTAACAGTCGGTTAGGCTTTTTTATGGAAGTCTGAAAATGAAAAATTATTTTCTGAAACTCATCTTATCTATTCTCCTATGTGCAATGCTATTTTCCTGCACAAATGAAAAAACTAACTTTTATAGTGTCAACATTATTGATAACTGGACTTTTAAAGCAGTTTGTGATAGTATTTGGTTAAAGGCCACCGTTCCCGGATATGTGCACACTGACTTAATGGATAATAGTATTATTAATGACCCATACTATAGGCTTAATGAAAAACACGTTCAATGGATCGACAAAAAAGACTGGGAATATAAAACCACTTTTAATATTGATAAAAAGATCCTCAATAAAGACATGGTAGAATTGGAATTTAATGGTCTCGATACTTATGCAAATATTTACTTAAACGATCAGCTTATTCTCAAAACAGATAATATGTTTATTAGCTGGGTTATTGATTGTAAAGATTATTTGAAGTTGGGTAAAAATATCTTAAGAATTGTTTTTGAATCCCCAATAAATATTGGCCTTCAGAAACGTGAAAATCTTGGTTATCAACTTCCGGGAGCTGAGAATGATCAATCTGAACTTGGCGGACTCGGCAATAAAAAGGTAAATGTGTTCACACGAAAGCCTGCATATCATTTCGGTTGGGATTGGGGTCCTAGGTTAGTAAGTAGCGGAATTTGGCAAGATGTAAAACTGAATGCCTGGGATAAAGCTAAAATTGTTGATGTGAGTATTGTACAGGAAATAGTGTCAGAAAATGAGGCAATTCTACAATCGCAAATTGAAATCGAATCATTTAACAAAAATGAAGTAACTCTCATCTACTTAATTGATTCAGTTATAGCTGTTGAAAAAAAGATAGACTTTGTGAAAGGAAGTAATAGTATATCTGTCCCTTTAATTATCGAAAATCCAGAACTTTGGTGGACTAATGGATTAGGAAATCAGAAACTGTATAATATTGAGGTACTTATTAAAGATGATTCAGGGATTCTTTCTTCACGAGAAAAGAATATTGGATTAAGGACTCTCGAAGTCATCCAGCAACCCGACAGTATTGGTAAGAGTTTTTATTTTCGGCTGAATGGATATCCTGTTTTTATGAAAGGTGCTAATTACATTCCACAGGATGTATTTTTAACTAGGGTCACTGATGATGATTACGAAAGAATTATTAAAGCTGCTGCTGACGCAAATTTTAATATGCTCAGAGTATGGGGCGGTGGAATTTATGAAAGGGAGATTTTTTATGATCTATGTGATGAGTACGGAATTCTGGTTTGGCAAGATTTTATGTTTGCCTGTGCAATGTATCCTGGTAATAAAGAATTCTTAGATAATGTCGAAAAAGAAGCAGTTCAAATTGTAAAACGTCTCCGCAATCATCCTTGCATTGCTTTATGGTGTGGTGACAATGAGATACTATCTGCTTGGAATCGTTGGGGATGGAAAGAAAATGTTGTGGAAAATCAGGGACTAGATATTGTCGACACTATATGGGAAGCCTACAAAGATATATTTCATGATATATTACCTCGGGTAGTAAATCAACTTGACCCTCAAAAATTATACTGGTCATCTTCGCCCAGTAGTGGATTTGGTGAACTTGAAAATGGAAAGTCGGGAGATCAGCATTATTGGGGAGTTTGGTGGGCAAAGGAACCATTCTCAAAATATGAGGAAGTAATACCTCGTTTCATGTCGGAATTTGGTTTTCAGTCATTTCCTGCATTAAATTCTGTTAAAAAATATTCTATTGAAGAAGACTGGGATATTAATTCAGACGTGATGAAGTCGCACCAGCGCTCCGGCATCGGTAATGCCACCATTGAAGAATACCTCCTTCGCGATTATCATAAACCAAAAGATTTTGAGATGTTTTTGTATGTGGGACAACTCCTCCAAGCTCGTGGTATCACTATCGGAATTGAAGCTCACAGAAGAAACATGCCACACTGCATGGGGTCATTGTACTGGCAATTAAACGATTGTTGGCCGGTTTCATCCTGGTCCGGGATAGACTATTATGGCGATTGGAAAGCTTTGCATTATGCAGTAAAAAAGGCCTTTAAAAATTTAAAAATATCCTTTAAAACGAATAATGATAATCTCGAAGTTTTTATTATTTCTGATAGTTTACAGAATACAAAAGCTTCACTAGAACTGACTATTATTGATTTCTATGGTAATATCTTAAACAAATTGGAAAAAGATATAGTTGTTGAGTCTAATTGTAGCCAAGTTTATCTGTGTAAAGATATACCAGATTTAGTATTAGGGAACGATTTGAATAACGTTCTAATATCCGCAGTATTAAGTGATTCAAAAAGAAATGTCATTGATGAATCATTATACTATTTTGTGCCACCAAAGGACCTTAAACTGCCGGATCCAAAAGTAACAATTGAAGTTGAGAATAGGGAAAATAACATGGTCGCATTCAAATTAGCTACTGAAGTGTTAGCTAAAAATGTTTATTTGCAATGCAATGTTGAAGGCCATTTTTCAGAGAATTATTTTGACCTGCTACCTAACAGTGAGATGAAACTATTCTTCATTTCTGAAGAAGAAGTTGATATCAACGACTTAAGAAAAGGATTAACAGTTTATACACTTGTTGACAGTTTTGAGTAATCAGTTCTCAATCAATCGTCAGCTTTGTTTTTTAACATTGGGACAAATCTAAAGGTTCCAAAATGTTCTTTGTCGATTTTGTTGTCAGATTTTTTGGTTAACCTGATCATTGTTTGAATACTTCCTGTACCCAATGGTGCGACAAGTTTACCCCCTGGTTTTAGTTGCTTTAATAATTCATCAGGAATTTCGGGAGTAGCAGCTGTAATTAAGATCCTGTCGTAGGGTCCAAAAGCGGGAATTCCCTTATTACCATCACCATAAAAAAACCTGATTTTATACCCCAGGTTTGTAATAAATTCTTTTGTTTTATGATATAATTTTCGTTGACGCTCAATACTGAAAACTTTAGCACCCATTTCTTCCAGTACACATGCCTGATAACCAGACCCTGAACCTATTTCAAGAACCTTGTGTCCTCTTGACACATCTAATATTTCGGTTTGAAACGCAACGGTATATGGTTGTGAAATTGTTTGCCCAGAACCAATAGGAAACGGCTTGTCATCATAAGCAAACTCAAGGAAAGAAGAATCCAGAAACAGATGCCTTGGAATTTTATTAATTGCATTAAGGACATTTTCGTCAGTAATACCTTTTCGCCTTATGCTTTCAACGAGCTTTTTTCGCATTCCTTTATGCCGATATGAGTCAACCATTTGGTTTGATTATTTTTTATGCGAAAATAGGAATATTGACAGCAAGAAAGGATTACTTTTGCCTAAATTTTTGAACCATGTTAAAAATTGGAGTATTAGGCGCTGGCCATTTAGGAAAAATTCATATAAAGTGCATAAAGGAGATTGACGGATATGACTTGATTGGATTTTATGATACTGATGTTGCCAGAGTTAAAGACGTTGAGTTGGAGTATGGTATTAAAGGGTTTGGTAACGTATCTGATTTAATAAAAGCTGCTGATGTAGTTGACATAGTTACTCCCACAATATCACATTTTGAGTGTGCGACGAGTGCTATTGAAAACTTAAAACATGTTTTTATAGAAAAACCGATTGCAGCAAACCCTGATGAGGCTCGTAAATTAATGGAACTTTCTAGTAAGAAAAATGTAAAAGTTCAGGTTGGTCATGTCGAAAGGTTTAATCCGGCATTTACTGCTGCTCGTCATGCTTTAGATAATCCTATGTTTATTGAATGTCATAGGCTAGCTCTTTTTAATCCAAGAGGAACCGATGTGCCGGTTGTACTCGACTTGATGATCCATGATATCGACATTATTTTGCATGTCGTTGGTTCGAAGGTTAAAAATATATCTGCAAGTGGTGTAAATGTTGTCAGTGATACTCCAGACATTGCAAATGCTCGAATTGAATTTGAGAATGGAGCAGTTGCAAACCTTACAGCAAGTCGTCTATCACTTAAGAATATGAGAAAAATTAGATTCTTTCAGCGTGATGCATACATTACTGTAGACTTTCTTGAAAAAGTTTCTGAAATAGTGAAGTTAGAAGAACTAGATAGCGAACCTGATGATCCTATGGCTATGGTAATTGACCTTGGTCCGAGCAAAAAGAAAAGAAGAGTTTATTTTGATCAGCCACAGGTGGGTAATATAAACGCAATTGTTGAAGAATTAAAAAGCTTTAAAGATTCTATCCTAAATAACACAAGCCCTGCTGTTACTATAATAGATGGCTACAATGCTTTGAATGTAGCACATATGATTATTGAAAAGATTCGTGATTCTTCAATTGTTCTTGGAAAAAATTAACCTGATAACAATAAGATTTTCACTTGCTCGTTATTAGAAACATAAGAAACTTAGTGTTGAGAATAGGGTTGAAGGTATACTATTTATTAAGTGTTTTATTGATTGCTGGCATTCTAACAACTACTGGTTGTTATAAGTTTAAAGGTGATCAAACTATTCCTGCTTACATCAGTATTGATGGAATAAATCTGGATACTTATTACCCTGAGGAGGGTACTAATTCAAGCGAAATTGTTGATATTTGGGTTTATTTAGATGATGCTTTACTTGGAGTGTTTGAGTTTCCTGAAGGTGATTCGGTACCAGCCATTTTTCCGGTATTAGCCGAAGGTAAGCATAAGCTTGAAATAAGGCCTGGAATAAAGTTAAACGGAATTTCAAGTACGAGAGTACCATACCCATTTTATGAGCCAATAATTTTTGAGGAATTTAATTTCATTCCTGATACTGTACAATCATTGGGTTTTCTCACTACTTCTTATTATCCTGACCTTAAATTTGTTTGGATGGAGGATTTTGAACAGCCTGAAATTTCTATTGAGAAAACAGTATGGAGTGATACAGCAATTAAACGTACAGAGCCTGAGAATAATCCGATTGCATTTTTAAGCGCTAACTCAAGGTATTCAGGTATAATTGATTTAACATCCGAATTGACTGAATATGGCGGTACATCCTATAATAGTTTTGAGGTTCAAACCCCTGGCACTATAATAATAATGGAAATGAACTTTAAAACTGATAACTTTTTTACTATAGGATTATTAATTCGGGATAATTATACAGTTGATGAAAAAGACCTACTAATTTTGAATCATTCCAGTACTTGGAAAAAAATATATATAAATTTGGGAGCTAATCTTTCATTACATCCCACTGCACTTGACTATAAAATAATTTTTCGAGCAGGATTGGAAAGTGGATCATCATCAGCCAAAATATTACTTGACAATATAAAAATAGTACATAGATAAAATAATGAATAGACGGTTACAGGTTACTAAATATGTTTTTTTCGACTGGTTGGCAGCAGCAATTGCCTGGAGTTCGTTTTACATATATCGTAAATATACAGAAGATCCAACTATTTTCTCTCATACTGAAATGATCTGGGATGATCAGAAATTGTGGCTCGGTATATTGATTGTACCCGTTTTTTGGCTCACGTTGTATCTTGTTATTGGATCATATCGCAGAATATATCGCAAGGCAAGGCTTAAGGAATTAGGGCAAACATTTTTCGTTACATTAATTGGGGTTACGTTTATTTTCTTTGTCTTGATATTAGATGATATAATATTAACATACAAGTCGTATTATCAATCGTTTGTTGCTTTGTTCTTATTTCAGTTTATTTTAACTTATAGTTTTCGGTTAACAATTACAACAACCACAGTTAGACGGATTCATGCCGGAAAAATAGGTTTTAATACTGTTGTTATTGGAAGCAATGGCAATGCTGTTAAAGTTTATAATGATATAACAAGTCAGGAACTTTCTTCCGGAAATAAATTTATTGGATTTGTTAATGTCCACGATCATGGTTACTTTAAGATAGAGCAATATTTGCCTCATCTTGGCGCATACAAAGATTTAAATAAGATTATTATAGACTATCAGGTGGAGGAAGTAATATTGGCTATTGAAAGGCTTGAGATTGATACAATTGAAAGAATAATTACTGAATTGGAAACAACAAACGTGCTAATTAAGGTAATACCTTTAATGCAGGATATTATTTTTGGTTCTGTTAAAGTTTCTGGTATTTTCCATACACCTCTTATTGAAATCTCACCAGATTTAATGCCTGTTTGGCAACAATCAATTAAAAGAGTCATAGATATTATTGTATCATTATTTGCAATGATTTTACTTGTTCCTATTTATTTGTTGACAGCAGTAGGCGTGAAAATGTCTTCAAAGGGGTCAATTCTTTTCTCACAAGAGCGTATTGGGAAAGAAGGCAAACCATTCATGATGCACAAATTCAGATCGATGTATGCTGATGCTGAAAGCCGAGGACCACAATTAAGCTCAGATGATGATCCAAGAATAACGAAATTTGGTAAGTTTATACGAAAGGTGAGACTTGATGAAATACCGCAGTTTTACACAGTTTTAAAGGGTGAAATGTCAATCGTAGGACCAAGGCCTGAACGACAATTCTACATTAATCAAATTGTGAAAAAAGCTCCCCATTACCGTTTATTGATGAAAATAAAACCTGGTATTACTTCTTGGGGACAGGTTAAGTTTGGTTATGCATCAAACATTGAAGAAATGATTGACAGGCTCCGATACGACATATTATATCTGGAGAACATGTCGATTGCCATGGACTTCAAGATATTGATATACACTGTCTTAATTGTTCTCCAAGGCAGGGGTAAGTAAATCCAGATATAGAATACGCCAGCCCATCTTCTTGATCAAAGCGCTATGATTCTTTAGAAATATTATTTATTCAGAAAGGCTATACTTAAGTTTAATATTCACTTCTGCACCTCCTCCGGATTCAACATTTTTAACATCAATAGTTCCATCGTGTGCATCCAGAATTAATTTAGCAGTTGCAAGACCTAATCCTGTACCTTCTTTATGAAGTATATCACCAGCTGAAAAAAGTTCAAATAAATGACTGAAGGCATCATCAGAAAATCCAGGTCCATTATCACAAAATTTTAGCGAAATTGAATTATCCGAAATATTTGCAGATATATCGATATGCGCTGTCTCACCGGCAAATTTTGCTGAATTTTCAATAATGCTCATAAAACAGGTCTTCATTAAATTAGAATCAACTTTTATTAATAAGTCCTCTGACGGCATATTGTTCGTTATTTGTAATGAAGACTCACTATTATTTTTCTGGAAATCAACTATAGAATCGGCAATAACTTGATTAATCGATACAGACAAAATTTCAGGAATGTGATCGTTTATCTTTAAAGATGTTATTAATAATGCAGTATCACTAAATTTTACCAGTCGGGATGAGACCTCCTTAAGATAATTAAGATATTCCTTTTGATTTTTATCAATATTTGTATTGTCTAATAACTCAGTTAAACCAATAACACCATTTAAGGGTGTACGTATTTCATGGCTGATAATCAACAAAAAATTACTCTTTGCCTGATCCAGAATACTTAGTTGATGGTTTGCTATTTCCAACTCCTTGGTACGATCCTTTACAAGATCCTCGAGATGATCATTCATTAACTTTAATTGTTCCCTTTGCCGTTTTATTAGTAGGTGATTATTAACTCTAGCCAAAAGTTCGGCAGCATTAAATGGCTTGGTAATATAATCCTGTCCACCCATTTCAAATCCCTTTATAATGCTTTCCATATCGGCTTTTGCCGTTAAAAAAATAATAGGTATTTCATTAGTAGAAGGGTCTTTTTTTAGCCGCTTGCACACTTCGTAACCATCCATGCCGGGCATCATTATATCAAGCAATATTAAATCGAAATCCTGGGTTTTACAAATATCTAATGCTTGCTGTCCACTTTGTGCATAAGCAATCTGAAATTGTTTTTGAGAAAGGATGTTTCCAAGTATCTGAATATTTCTTGAAACATCATCAACAATTAGTATTTTGTCTGATTTCTTATTCATATGACTATTTGTCGTTGTTGTCGAATTTATCAATATTAAGAACAAGGCCCAAAGCTTTCATCAATTTGTCAATGTTCTCAATGTCAAAATTATTTAACGAAAATAACAGGTTCTCACAAAATTTAACAAGTGAAGGATTGTTTTTTCTTTTTGCAAACAAAAGCAAAGTTTTAGCAAAAGATATTTTTTCATTTATAACGTGGTTATTATTCAAAAACATCCATTTTTTCCTAAACTCATCTATAAGTTCGCTTTTTATTGATTCGTCTAAAGCAAGTATATCATCAGTAACTATTGTAAGGGCATCAGTTCCTTCTTTATTTATTTTAGTTTTGATATCCTTAGATTCAATGGAAGATGTAATAGGATCAATTTCTGGGGATATTTTTATTTTAGGGAATCGTATTGAGAATGTGCTTCCTTTACCAAGCTGACTATCTAATTTTATTTTGCCTCCCATTGCTTCAACAAGTCTCTTGGAAATACTTAATCCAAGACCAGTTCCCTCATGTGATTTATTGAGCCGATTCTTGCTTTGCTTAAATGCCTTAAAGATTGTTTTCTGTTCAGACTCTGGGATTCCTATTCCTGTGTCTGCAATCGAAATTAACAGATCAATGGTATCTGTATTTTTTACTTTTGAGTTTATTGCAAGAGTTATACTTCCACTATCTGTAAATTTTATTGAATTTCCTATAAGATTAAATAATACTTGCCTTATCCGTACTTGATCTAGAAGAACATTTGGAGGAACATTATTGCCAATTAATGTTTTGAATTCCAGCTTTTTCTCAATAAATCGCAGTTTAAAAACTTGTTCAATATCCTTTATCACATTTGCAAAAGACATGGATTCAAATACAATTTCAAGTTCATTTGCCTGAATTTTTGACAAATCAAGTATATCATTTAATAAGGTAAGCAGACTAGTACTACTAGATTTGATAGCCTCAATATGCAATAATTGTTTTTTGTCGGTTATAATCTTCGATAGAAGTTCAGAAAATCCAATTATTGAATTCATTGGTGTCCTAATCTCGTGACTTACATTGGCTAGGAATTGACTTTTTATATTATTTGCCGAAATAGCCTCATTTCTTGCTTCCTCAAACTCTTTATTTTTTTCTTTAAGAGCATTATTAATAATTTGTAACTCTTTTTCAGAATCTTTTAAAGCTATTTCGGCCTCTTTTCGTTTTGAAATGTCTTCTACAATTCCTTCGTAGTGTTTTGTCTCTCCATTATTATCTGTTACAATCCAGGCACTTTCATTTACATACATACTGGTACCGTCTCTTCGGGTCCAAATATCCTCACGACCAGATACTACTTTATTCTTCTCAAGTAAATTTATAAAAGCCTCACGGTTTTTATGATCTTTATTGAGGTTTGTATCACTTAGTTCTGAAAAATTATTATATTCAAGCATATTAATAAGACCAATATTGGCAAATTTTATTTTGCCATTTGGAAGTGTTTGATACATGCCTATAGTTGCATTCTCAACAATACTTCTATATTGTTCTCTACTAGAAACAAGCTCCTTATTTAAATTACTGAGTTTTTCCTGCTGATTAGTAATTTCCTTATTCTTCTTGGCTAAAACAGAATAATTTCTTTTGCTTTGGACGGTTCTTGAGTTAATAAAGAAAATTATTATTAGAGCCAGGATAATTATAAATACTAGTAATATTATTGTAAACAAGGTAGTGTCTTTTCCCCTCTCCAATTCGAGATTAGAGATAGCCTCATTTTGCTTAAGTATTTCATTTTCTTTTTCAAATTTTTCAGCTTGATATCTTATCAAAAGGTCGTTAATCATAGTCTGACTTTCAGTGCTAAAAACTTCATCATTAAGCTCAATGTATTGTTCTAGGTAATCGTATGATTTATTATAATTGCCTTTTGATCCATTTATTTCAGAAAGCAATTCAAGAGCTTCCATTTCAATCTCCTTTAATTTATTCTCATTCGCTAACTGAAGACATTGCAGTGCGCTTTCTTCAGCTAGGGTAAGGTTATTGATAGCAAAATATATTGCTCCAATATTAAGATTAGAGATTGCTATGTGCTTTTTATCATCAACTTCATATTTGATAGTAAGAGCTTTTTCTTGATAAAATAAAGCAGTATCGTATTCTTTCATGGCAAAATATGTTTTGCCAATATTATTATATCCAATTGAAAGTAGTTTTTTATTATTAACTTCACTGTCAAGCCTTATTGCTTGATTATAATTATCGAGTGCTTTGCCAAACTCATATTGTTTTAAATATATATTTCCAATATGATACAACAATTGCATTTTCTCAAATTGGTTATTTTCTTCAGCAAAATGATTATATGCCTGTGTGTAGTAATCCAATGCTCGATCAACTTCTGACCATTTTTCTAAAATAACACCAAGTCTCTGATTTGAATGAGCGAGATTATTGAGATCATCAATTTCTATGTAGATATCTCTTGCACGTTGCATATAACCTATTGCCTGCACATAGTTACTAAAATTTGATGCAATTGAGGACAGTTCAGTTAGTGATAAGGCGATACCTTTTTTGTCTTTTATCGCTGAATATTCTTCGAGTGCTTTGTCAAAGTATTTTTGTGATTCGATGTATTTACCCCAGTCAAAGAAATTGATACCAATTGAGTAATAAATGTTTGCTTTTTCTTTACCGGAGCCCGATTTCAGAATTATATCTTTTACTTCCTGGTAGGCTTTATTAGCATCCAGATAATTGCACTGATCGCTTTTGCTTTCTGCATATTGCATCAAAAGCGAAATAAGCTTTGTTGAATCATTTAATTGTTCAGTCAAATCAATTGCTGAAAGAGTGTAGTTATCAGCCTTTTCAATATTTGAATCAGAAAAAATATCAATTAGCCGTAATGTAAAATTTAAGCGGTCTCGTAGATTGAAAATTGAATCATTCTGAATATTCTGCTGTAAACTATCAATTCTTGAGAAATCTTGAGCTGTTGAGGAGATTGTCGCAGCAACTACTATTAATACTAAGAGTTTTTTAAATGTATAAAGCCAACTAATGTGTTTATCAGCATGTTGTCTGAGCAGATTTTTAAATTGCAATATTTTGATTGACATTATGGTTTTGATTGATGAGCTGTATAAATACTCAAACTAAAGCTAACTTTAGTAATACAAATATAAGCGATAAATTCAATATCAGAAAAGTCCATAATAGTAATATCCCAGTAGGGTATAGACTTTAGCAAGGATTAAATAATTCAGTAGTTAGCTGAAGATCAGTAATTAGACCTCTTTTATTTTCTGTCAAATAATTTTTACATAGTTATAACTGACAAGATAAACGATACAAGTTTGATCTACTCCAGATTAATAATTTAAAGTAAGTACAATTCTTCTGTTTCCTCCATAGTTTCTGAATTCACAAAAGAACACACTTTGCCATGTGCCAAGATTAAGATTGTGATCAGTAATAGGTATTGTTAATGATTGTCCAAAAATAGTCGATTTAAAATGTGCTGGCATATCATCGGT
>NYYH01000010.1 GCA_002686705.1 Bacteroidota bacterium | reverse complement strand
TACCTGCAAATTTGTAAATCCTCTATTACTTAAAAAACGCATCAATTTTAACTTTTTATCAGGTTCAAATATCAGGAGAATCGAAGAACCACCATAGCCAAAACGTCCAATTTTTTCGCCTTTTGTTATTTGGTAACCTTTCTTAATATTATCGTAGGTGATGATAGAACCCACCCCCCAAAAACCTACCGGGATCATAGCGACCATGCCAAACTCTTTGGTTTTGATAATATAGCAAACACGCTTATGCTTAGCAAGAGCTGTGTACCAGTCGACATTTTGAAAGTCATAGTTGTAAGAACCTGAATATTCCCCAATCTCGATAATTTCGCCTGAAATGGGCGCGTGAAAATAATGGTAATCTGTGAACCATAATAGAATATCTACAATTTTTCCACCAATAAATTTATCTGCAATGGGACTGTTATTTAGTGCCTGCCGAATATTTATAACGTCTTTCTTTATATTGAAATTGGAGTTGTTGTCTTCGGTATAAATTTGATGAATTTTGCCACTTGCAGGAGAAACTAAAATAGAGGGATCATTTTTCCCATCAATTTCGAATGGTTTTTTAGGAACTCTTAAAAATATATCATTAAAAGTATTGTATTGTCCCGCTTTATTTGCCGGTTTGAATAAATCTAACTGAGCGGCCGGGAACATTTTCCAGTCATCAAGTATGCCTTTTTTTAGCCCCCTGGCTTCAAGAGATAGAGGAGTGTCCAAATACTCGCCCCGGGCATCAAGGAAATCTATGAACCATGAACTGAACACATTATTATTAAAAAGGATTTCGCCGCCTTCAGAATTTGCCAGCTCATCAAAAGGCTGAATATATTTCGGTCCTGCCCATGGTGGAGGATTGTAAACAAGCCATTCTTTAAAAAAATTCACAAAATATTCAAGGTCTTTGTTATTCCAATAGTACGAGCGGTTGTCTTGTAATCTTAATACTTTTTCAATGTCGATTTTTAAATTAGCGTCAGAATCCAGTAAATTCTCCAAATTCGTTATTACGGTTTCATAGTTGGGCGTATTCTCTTTTGAGGCATTTACAAAAGCCGTATTCGTAAATGATATTAATCCTGTCAACATTAATGTCAATAAGGTAAGGCTTATAGTATTGGTTACTTTAATCTTATTGGGACTGTTGTATCGATGTTTAAATGTTTGTTTTAGCATAGTTATTTCTCCTTTTTAATTATTTTAATATAAATGATTAAGTTTTTCGGAAGATGCCAATTAATGTACTTAAGTCCGATTTTTTATTATGGATAAATGTATTTTATTCAAAATTAAAAAAATATTCCATGTTCTTCCTGTTTTCGCCACTTTTTTATAAAAACACTTTTATTACTCTGAACAGCCTATAAATAGGGTGTTTTATTTTTTGTGCGGGTGACCCGTTTGTATCTTTGTACTTTTAGGGTTTCCCAATTATGTACATTAGAAGAAAGAAAAATACATCAGGAAGTATAAGCATTTACATTTTAGAGAAGCAATATGGTAATCAAAAACTCATTAAGTCAATGGGTTCTGCTAAAAGAGAGAGTGATATTAATCAACTTGAGAGTTTAGCTCGAAAAGAGATAGAAAGACTTACTAAACAAAAGGCTATTGAGTTCACTTATGATCAGGATGAAGACCATATTAGTTTTGTTCGCAAAAGTATTCAAGCAGTTCGCATTGTAGGGACAGAACTTGTTTTAGTAAACATATTCAATGAAATAGGTTTCAATCAGATCCCGGAAAAACTTTTACGTCATCTGATAATTTCCAGATTACTCTACCCGGGCAGCAAACTAAGAACTATTGAGTATTTGTCAAGGCATTATCAGGAGCATTACCCTATGTCATCAGTTTACCGCTATCTGGACAAACTCAATCAGGGATACAAAGAACAATTGCAACTAATAAGTTATCAGCACACCTTAAAACTTTTTAAAGGTGTTTTATCAGCTATCTTCTATGATGTCAGCACTTTGTACTTTGAGGCTTCCAGAGAAGATGAACTAAGAAAACTAGGGTTTAGTAAAGATGGAAAACCACACTGCCCTCAAATTGTTCTTGGATTATTGGTTACTACCGGAGGTTATCCTTTAGCATTTGAGATGTTTGAAGGAAACAAATATGAAGGAGAAACGCTTATTCCTGTGCTAGAGCACTTCAAAAAAAGATATAATCCTGGTAAGTTGGTTGTGGTTGCAGATGCAGGGCTTCTGTCAAAGAACAATATAGAACAGTTACTAAGCCATGGTTATGAATTTATTCTGGGCGCAAGGATAAAAAACGAAACAAAACAACTAAAAGATCAGATTATTTCTAAGAAGTGGGCAAGTGATACTATCCACGAATTTGAAAAAGAAGAACGGACAAAACTAATTGTAAGTTACTCTGAAAAACGGGCTAGAAAAGATGCAAACAATAGGGACAATGGAATTAAAAGACTTCAAAAGCGAATCATCTCTGGCAAGTTAACTAAAGAAAACATAAACAATAGAGGGTACAACAAGTTTTTAAAAATTGAAGGAAACGCTACCATACGTTTGGATTTAGGGAAAATAAACCATGACAGTAAATGGGATGGCCTAAAAGGCTACATCACCAATGCTTCTTTAAATGCTAAGCAAGTAATTGAACAATACAGGCAGTTATGGCAAATAGAGAAGGCATTCAAGATATCTAAAACAGATCTTAAAGTTCGCCCCATTTATCATAGAAAAGCAAGTAGAATAGAAACTCATTTGCTAATTGCATTCTGTAGTTATAAACTATACAAAGAGTTTGAAAGGCAACTCTCCGTAAAAAAAACAGGCTTAAGCCCTGAAAAGGCATTAGATATCCTAAAATCTATTTATGGAGTTAAAACAACATTACCCATTTCTAATAAAACAGTTGAAATAGTAATGGCTAACACCATAGAACAAAAAGAGTTACTTGCTGTTTTTAATATCGAATTTTAGCTTTAGGTGACCCATTTGGCGAAAACAGGAAGTATTTCGGATCCGTTTGCTTCTTTTTGTAAATAATCAAACTCATCGAGAGTTTGATTATTTAAGCAAGTAACTCCCTTTAGGCTCTCATTATCCGGTATGTGTTAATTGTGCCATTTTAAGCTTTTCACTTTCTTCTATTTATCATACATATTCAGCATCGATTTTATTTTACTCACGATTACATTTACCCTATCTGGCCCTTTTTTTTGTGAGACTTCCGATTTTTCTTCCCCTTCATCATAATCCAAACCATGTATAAACCTGTCTATCTTTATTAAGGTCTCGGGATTATTTATACAAATTAAATATTCCCTTAAGCTTTCTACGCGCCTCATTAATAAGTTTCGGTTTTTCTTTTACCTGGTCTTTAGGTGCACCATCCTCATTAAACCTTTCGCGTTTGTAATAACGGTCATCGTCATCCAGGTTTCGGATAAAGTGGTCTATTTGGTTAATAAGTTCCGAATCCCGGATTCTGGTAATGTGCTGTATGATTTCTATTTTTTTTGTGTTGATGTCCATGATAAGTTTTGGTCTAATTTTTATTGAATAAAATAACTTTAAAAGGCAATACATTCAACGAGTTCTCTTCCAGCTGCAATTGTAAGTCATCCCTTAAAAATTTTATTTCTTCGGGTTTTAGTCCAATATTTTTTTTCAAGTTGATGGAAATACTGATAATCCGTGTAAGACCTGATTGATTTTGAGTGTTGGTCTCCACGTCTTTTTTTACTTCTATAGCATCAGCATACTTACCATATTGACTTTCACACAAGGCTTTAATATCCTCAATAGTAACCAGTCTGCCGTGGCTTAGTACTGAATATCGGAATTCCCTCATTAAATCCTCATCCTGTTTCACATCTGTTCCACCCATTGATTGGGTCATTAAAAAAAGTTTATTTTTGATTAGATCAGCACCGTCGAAATTAATCGGTTCGTATGCTGGAATCTGGTTGCCCAGGCTGCCATTTGTAAGATAATAGCTTAGTTCCACTTCCACATCCTCTTTTGCAGGATCGGTTTTGAGCATTATATAGGGATTGGTTCCGGTAGTGTAGTTACGGATTTCATCAATACCATGTTCAAAAGGGCGTATCGCATCGTAAAGTTTTTCGACATCACCGGGCTCAATACTTTTAATTTTTGAGAAGGCTGCATATTCGCTCTTGTATGCATTAATTGTCCTGGTTATCATATCTACAGCATTGTTTCTGTCCATTCGCCCGATGTTATCTTTACGAAGCGTAAGGAGTGCTTTGCCTTCCATATTCTTAGGTTCACTATCCCCGAGTATTATCTCTAACTCTTCGTCACATATTATGTTCTTCAGATCAAAGAAAACTTCATGGGGTTCAGCCCAAAGTTCCTTGATCCTTTCGTAACCTGTAATTACAATCTTTTCGGTTTTTCTGTTTATAACAGGGAAACAGTTTACAGTGCATACTACATGATCCAACAGTTGCTGTGCGATATATTGCGGAAAACTCACTTTTATCCATACTAACTTACTATCAATTACTTCAAGGTCTACCTGATCAAATATCTGTGTAAAGGAATCAGGATAAACTATATATGAGTCCTGTGTTATTAATGAGTCAGTTTGATCATCGGAAAAGGAAATAAAATACTTTTTGTAGAAATCAAGTACATGATGGGATAATGCAAACGACGTATTAAACTCAGATGTTGGAAGTTTAATTTGTTTTTTGTTATTATTAATCTCGGTGTCACAATATCCAGAGTGTACATTTAATTTTATGTTATTTATTTCCCATATGCCTGTTTTTAATGCATTAAAGAAAAGCTTTTCTTCAAGATCGTTCACATTTTCGATATCAAAGTAAAATGACATGCCCTTCAATGATGTAACCGATTTATTCAGCCTCATTCCAATCCATAAAACATCAACCAACCCTTCACGTGACTTCGTACTACACACTTTAGTTTTCCTTGAAGACGAATCAATCCTGAAAAGAGTATTTCCAGAAGCAATGAATTGTACATCTGCATCATACAACGTGTGTTCCCTTATAGGGCTAAGAAAGATTTCCATTACTGGCTCTTCCTTATCTATTTGGCTTGTCTTCTTAAAATAAAACTCATGATCCTCCATCACTCTGCTACAATACTCAAAAGGATGAGCATGCATAATTGCACGTGCAGGAACAGGGCTTATTAAGTTATGTGGTGTAAGCAGTTCCATCAGTTTCATTTGCATGTTTTGACGAACTTCGTTGATAGATATAGAGATGTTTTCAATTTCACTAGCACAGGCATCAATTAATAGGGATATCAGAGGATCTACTGTCTTCATTTCCTTACTGGTTATCCCCCACATCTTTGCCGCAGAAGCAATCATTCTTTTTTTTATGTCATGCCGGTTTTCCATAAACAGTGTATTTAATATAATGAGCTCATTGCAAAACTGAAAGACTTTTGATAAGGTTGTTCAATCAAATTTGCAAATTTCCCTTTTACCGTTATGTTGACAAAATATTTAATTTCTTTTCCTTTATATTTCTTCTTGGACATGAATAATATCTTGGCCCTTATATTTTTAAGGCGAGGTTCAAATTTACACAATGCGATATTTAATTTAGTCTCCATATCCTGTTTTGGGTTGGTATGGGTATTGAATTTATCAATTTGTATATTTTCAAATTCCCTATCCCATAAAACAAAACCATAATCCTTATTATTTTTGTATTCTCCCATATGGGTCATGATGATAAGCTCTATATGTTCATTAATAGATCTTTTTAAAGAACTGATTTTTTTTAATAGGCGGTCATGCGACCTTCCAGAACTCTCAACATGTGTATCATTATGAAATAGATCAGTAAAATCAAGTGGTATACTATAATATTTATGTTTCATCGATAAAATATTTGATCACTGGAAAATGAATTCTACCTTATAATTATATCTATCTTTCTTGTTCTGGTAACACCCTCGATAAATTCCATCTTTTTCAATTCATTAAAAAGTAGGGAGATCACATTAATGAAATCCTCTGCTTTTATAAATGATTGGTTTATGTCTGTATGTTGATAATCTATTCCGATGGTAATATCAAGCAATTGTTTGAATTTTGCCGGATTTATATCAAAATGCTGTGAAAAATAATTCAACAGTTTTTCTCTTTCTTCCGGCGTTCTGGTTTCTATGGCGTTTTTAATAGTATGTGCCATACTCACAATACTGGATATAAGAAAAACCGGCGGTTTAGATTTCAACAACCACTTAAATTCGAATATTTTGTCATTTAAATAGTATAGTAAGTTTTCAGCCAGATACAGGATTATATCAATAAGAGCTTTGGATGTGGCTTTCAAATTGACCTCTGCAATCAGTTCAACAACATTCATTTCCAATGCATTGATACTCTTTGTTGCAAACTCATGAAATTCCTGTAATTTATTATGGCAGTTCATTGATGTGCATGGAGGGATATAAGTTGTGTCAATTTCCGGTTTGATATTTACGACAGAAATTTTACCTAGTGGTAATAAATCAGGTTCCAGGCTAGCGAGTATATTAGGTGTAGCGTGTACAATTTGTAATGAGTATTCAGGTATAACAAGTGGTTGCCTGAGTGGACTCTCAGAAGATACTGCCTGACCAATTGGTATTCTTGAAAACGGGTTTACAGAAATGACAACGTAAAACTCTTTTTCCTGCATATTAGATATTGCTAGTGTGGCCTCAACGTTTAGATTGATTCCATTGGAAGTTTCGGTACTGCCATTTGAAATATCGATAAGATATCCTGCCTGGGTAATGGCACGGCATGTTAGCACTTTGACTTTAAGATTTTTCTGGTCATCAATAAAGGCTTCAAATTCCAGGTTTTTATCTTTCGGGCTTTTTAGAGGCATCAATCCATAACTGTACTCATCTAAATATATTCTTCTGACATCTGCATCACAGGCAGTAAAATAATTTTCAAGACCAATGAAATGATCCTTATTAATTTTCATGCCGTCAGTCCAATTTATTTGCTTGTAATTAATCTTATTGTGCATAGTATTATCTTTTGTCATTTTCAATTAATTCATTCTTAGATTGCAGTATTATACCCGAGGTATAATTCCGGTTTTCGATGCTCCACTGAGCCTGTTTCGTCTTCCAAAACAAGGGTAGTGCTAACATTACAAATAATGTTTGTTTCAACTTCTACTTCAACTGGAATAAAATAGCGATAGAAACTATCAATCAATTTCCTGCCAATACCATTTTCTACATCATTGTAGAATGGGATACTGGTTTCATCTTCTATTATAATCGTGAACTTCCAAGTAAGAATGACCTCAATAAAATTACTGCCGCAGATAAGATTATCCCCTAATAGAATATTGTTATTTAATGAACAGCTAGTGGAATCGGTATTGTTGAAATTTTTGTTCTGATAATAACTCGTTGCAGATATTTTCTTACCTAGGATCTCAGAAAGGCAGAATGAAGTAAATTCGATATTTCCTTTTATTTCGTTACTAAAGGGTAACAACGAAATTAGTCTTCTATGAAAATCGGGAGGGATGTTAATGTTATTCGGAAAAATTTCTTTGAATACACTTAGTGGATCCCTGATTAATTTCAGTAATTCAAGTTCTTGTTTTACCCTGAGAAGAAAGAGTTCATTATCGATTGGTATTAAGAATTTTCGTGCATTAATTTCTTCCTGCTTTTGCTTCTCAAATTCATGTTTTCGCTCTTCAGTATCGATATTGCTGTACCTGGTAGCTGGATGAAACAGACCTTCTGGTAATACATCATATAAACCATCCCTAGCAATTTGAAATACAATGACCTTTCGAACCATGTCTGCATAAACATCAGAAACATCCTTTGAGTAATTCCGACTGAATAGACCTAAATGTTTGAAGAGAATATCTTCAATATCGAATCCTTTGTCAATTAAATCGCCAGCAAGTACTTCAGCCTTAATATCTGACAAACTTGACCTGAGTGATTCAGCTATTTTTTTATAGGACTTCATTAATTTTAGCAAGAGTTTTCAGAGGTAAAATAGCACCTGAAATTTTAAATACCTGAGATAGAAGAAGCACAAAACAAAGGCAGTAAATTACATTATGGTCCTCAAAGATAAAAAAATAGAACGGAAAAGCAAGTAAAGATCAATTTAACTTTTATAAGTATAGGTAGTTTATAAGATTTATTAATTGCTGAGAAGTAAATATATACTGAACAATTCTTCTATTTGTATTAAAGATATGTAATATCAATATGATAGCCTATATTTAATGGTTTTTTACAAGAAAACTGGAACTTTTATTGCACAGGTAAATTGAGGGGTTTTTGCGCAGTCTGACGGTTTAGCTAAGGGCAGTAGCGGATTCTGGAATCTGCACTGTCCATGAAACGGAGACCCCGCTATTGCCTATGCGCTGTTAGCGGTATGTGCTTATATTATTCTAATCTCTTAGTATAGATATAATCATAGCTATAATTGCGATTGATCCAATTATTATAAGTCCAGGAAAAATCATGTTTAATATTGATTTCCAAATTGATGTTTTTTGTACTTCAGAAATTCCAATTACTAATAATACTAATGTCCAGAAACCAAGAACTACTTCAGAAAAAGTTGTGAGATAATAGATAATTATTGAAAATAATCCACTATTCGTAATATCAATATCACTTTGAAATATTTCGTTACCAAACAAAGCAATTTGCGGAATTAGCAAAAGTAACGCAACTATGGAAGGAAGCATTCCATACGAAATAATTCTTAACAGTGATTTTGCATCACCTTTTCCGTCTAACCATTCACCTGTCCAACTCATTAATGCAGCATATATATAAAATGTAATCCAACCAAATAGTCCTCCAAGAATAATGGATATTAGTACTACTGCAAGCAATGATTGGTTATCACCCATATCCTTAAGAGATGCTTTGTCAAATGCTCTCGTTATTCCTGCTAGGAATAATAATATGTACACATAATTGTCATATTTATTGTCATTGAGGTATTTAAAAACAAGTCTAGGTGAAGTCCATATTTTAGTAAAAATATCCTTGTCTGAAAGAATTAATATTTCATTCTCCACATTACTATTTTCATTCATGAGTTTAATTTTAATTTGTGTATCTGGCATTACCGCTAATAGGGAGCTAAACGTAGTTCCGCTGAGAGAACGAAGATATTAAAAAAGCTGTGATCATCCCATTGAATAATTTTCAATTGAGATGATCTGATTTTCCAATGCCTGAAAGGCAATGTGTAAAAGCTTTTTTACATATCGTGAGTTAGAGCAGTGGGATCAAATTACTTTTAGCGTTAGTTGGGCCACGTTTTGGCTTAAAGCCCAGATAAAGCTGAAGAATAGTATAGTTTTTCATATTATTAATTTGGTTTAGCTCCCTATTGGGTCACATTTAACTTTAATGACGGGAGTGCGAAGCACGTAGTAATTAAAGTCAGCTTTAGCTGAATGTGACCCAACGGTTTGCAAGTATGAGCAGGCGGGCGTTTTGTAGTGCTACCTTTCAACCTACACCGAGTTAATTTTATGTTTTAAATTTCATTTTATCAATCTCTCCCCGCTTGATTATACTTGCTGTTGGGCACTGGCTACTTTGTCTTTTCTAATAAGTGACTTCCTTTTTCAATAAACATCATGAGTAAGTCATTTTCTAAAATCCAAGCATTAGTTTTTAAAGCAATTAAATCTTTTCCATGTAATTCTGGGACGATGCTCATTGATTCACATCTTGTAGTTAATTCAAGAGCCAATATTTTATTATTTATGTCAACAAATTCTCTAATAGTTTTAGAATTTATTATTGAACTGTCAATTGCATTTAATTCCGAATAGATTGAAATATGTTTATCTATGTAATTATCACCTGTTTTCAATCTTTTTCTAAAACTTAGAAAATCAAACCAATCTCGTTTAATTATTTTAATTTCATTATTACATTTTGGTATTCTCTTGAATAAACCACAATAGGTATTGCTTGTATTTGCTTTTGTGGAATATGAATCATAAAAAACTAAAAACAAATTTTTTAAATCTAATTATATTAAGTGCTAAATATAGCGCTCAAATGTATTTAAAATATAGCTTTTCACATGTTAACCCGGTGTTGGTATACTGGTACAATTATTGTACTGGTATACTAAATGCCACATAAAAGCTAGTATTATGAAAAAAGTAATTGTATTAATAACCGCCTTTTTAATTTCGGGCGCATGCTTTACCCAGGTTACCGACCTGGTAATATTAAATACCTTAATGGGCACCGATGCAAAGCATATAAACGACTCACTTAATAAATTAAATCTTACTTATTATTTAACCGATGTATCTGGTAAAGATCAAACGTATTATATTAACAATGGCACCGGAGGTATAAAAATGTGGGTAATTTCGATCGCATATTTAGAAACATCGGCGGCGCCACGTAGTAAAGAAAAACTAAAAATAAGCGAGCCCCTGGTATATAAAATATATATAAGATATAAAAACCCAAACGCCCAGCATTTGGACGATTTTTTTAAATATGAGCAACCACCAAATAAACAATATATTATTTACGACAAACAGCTCGGCCATAAATTAAGCCATTTTAGTGCTGAAATGGAAACATTTCGGCCACGTAAATAAATTATAACTCCTCGCTCAAATCGATATAAATTTGCGCCGTTTCAAATTTACTAATACCCATCGCTTTCATTACGTCGAAAATGGAGCCGGTTTGCTTTGCATATAATGTGCCAAAAGTGTGCCGCCCCACATGTGTGGTTATCTTTTTACGGACCCCTATTTTATCCTTAATTATACGTAGGCCCTCGTTCATTTTCGTGTTACCCACATACCCGCCAAAAACGTATTTAGTGGTTTCGTTTGCCTTCAAATATTTTTTAATAAGCCGCTGGGGTTTACCGTCGAATATATCCCAAAGGCGTAAAAATAGCCTACGGTTTACTTTATGCATCCTGGTTAATACCAGCGCCAACCCCTCGGTGCGTTGTTCAAAATCGGCGGCATTTAGTCGGTGTACATCCGAGTACCTTAACCCGGTGTAACACTGAAATAGAAACATGTCGCGCATAATCTCGAGGTTATCAACGCCAGTTAAATCGGCCTCCTCGATCTTAGCCAGCTCGGCATAATTAAGGTATGTATGTTTGCCCGGTTCTCGTAATATTTTAAACTTACGATAGGGGTATTTTGATACGTCGAAATGCTCGTAATTAATAGCCAGGTTAATATATTTTTTAACGTCTTTATGGATGCGCCAAATGGTGCCGGTGGCAAAACCTTTGCCGCGTAAATGTTTATCAAAATCATTAATAAGCTGGTAATTAATATCGGTAAATTTAACCACGGCCGCATATTCTTTTAATATTTCCAGTGCTCGGCGTTGCTGGCGTTTTGTTACCGGTTTCAAACTCATATCTTTGGTTAGTGTGGTATCCCAAAACTCGGTAAATGTGAGCGCGTTACCCTTGGTAATTAGGTGCTCAGTTAATTTATTCATGGTAAACGGCTTGCCGGTGTTTAATTGTTTCAGTTCGTACGCCTCAATATCGTTAACCGTGTTTTTTAAATTAAGATTGTAAGCTATATATTTATCGTTTTTGGCGTTCACTAACTGGCGTGAGGCATCCCACTCGCTTGGATGTACCCATATTTTTGAGCTAATATATTTTTTTTGGGTGGGGTTTGTGTATATGTAAATCTCAATTAACCCCTTGCCGGTTGTTTTGGCTTTCTTTTTACGATCAAATACCAGGCGGTACCGCGCTTTTTTTTCTACCATTTATTTCTACCTTTGGGTTGTAAAATGTGAAAGTAGGAAATAAGTAGCAATATTATTACATATTATTGCATATTATTATATAAATGTACAACCGCCTGGGCGGCATACCACCCCCAAAACCATATAATAATTAGGGCACCCAACCCAAAAACCATAAAAAAAGCCCCAAATACTTGGGGCTTTCGGCGGTCTGGACGGGACTCGAACCCGCGACCCCCTGCGTGACAGGCAGGTATTCTAACCAAACTGAACTACCAGACCAAATTTTTTGGTAGTGATAGTTACTTTACAATAAAGTATTCTAAACAATCCCGATAACTATCGGGAGAACTACCAGACCAAAATTCATATAATGAACTCCCCGTTAAAGGGATTGCAAAAATAAGTGGTTTTTTAATATCTCCAAATAAAATAATAAAATAATTTTTGAGTATTATTCTAATCCAAAACGATCTATTACTCATCCTTAAGGCGTAATTATCCAACAGTCTGAAATATGAATAGGTGATTGTTTTTCTGACTAGTAGATTAAGCAATTGCAAACCTTTCAAGTGCAAGGCCACCTGTAAGGATAAAAAAACTACTCTTCCAGTTTCTCTTTATTTGCATCATACAATTTCTTTCCACCGTATGCTGCAGCAAGTCCCAGAAGTATAAATAATCCACCTCCGATTGGGGCTGCCCCTGAACTTTGATTGCTGCTACTACCATGCCCACTTGGGGGATCGGGTGGCGATTGTGATAACAGTGATTGGGCAGACAGAATAAATAAAAAGGAAAAGATAATTGGAAGGAATGTAGTGAGAATCTTGTTCATAGCTTTATCGTGTTTGTTGGGTTAAATAAACTTTTTTAGAAATGGCTTGATGATCTGTAATTAAGTGCACTACATAATGTCCCCTCTGAAGTTCAAGAGTTTTGAAATAATGTTTTGTATTCTCCATCTGGTCTTCGAAAACTTTCTGACCATGAATATCATAAACCAAAATTTTACCGGTTATCAGATAATCAGAATAACTTTTTACATACAAGCAATTATTATTGGAATAAATATTTATTGTATTGATATCAACACTAGTCTCATCAAGATTTGTAACACCAAAAAAGTGTAATAAAAACCTATCAGAAGCATCAGTCGTGATAGCAGAAAAGGAATAGAACGGCGTTACATTTAAATCAGTAATATTTCCTGTAAACTTATCTTCGAGAGATATATAACTATTCAAATAGAAACTTTCTAATCCTTCAAAGGAAAACTCATAGTTACCATCACTGCCTGCCTGAAAGTGTAATGGAAGTACATATGAATCAATAACATGAGGCAGTAGGTTAGTTGAGTATCCCTCTCCTGAAACAGTTGTCCATATTTGAGGTGCCTCTTCATTTCCGGTTAGTTTTCTCGAATCAAATTCTATGTCCCATTCTTCTGTTACATCATTTTTAAATCCAATTATACTTTTATCGTAGTAAGCATTTTGATCATTTGAAACAGTTACAATCAAAGTTTCAGTATAGACATCTACTCGTCCACTTTTGTAATTGTTCTGTGAATTATGAACACATGCTGATGCCGGTATAGTAATCGCATTGGTTGCATTTGCTGCTTGTATAAAGAATCCATTTGTGGATGGGATATATTCATCTGCGCTTACATCGGTATAATTCCCGGCAGTCTCATTCCATACTTTACAAACTCCCCCTATATCTGTCATTGACCAATCGCCGTTTTTCCATTGCAAAGCTGAAGTAAAAGGATTACCAAGTAGATGCCAACCGCTACCGTCGCCAACACTCAGGTTCGAAAAGCTTACATCGGAAGTATTCATAGATCCAGTGAAATCTTTAGTGGCAGTGCTTTCGTAAGCAACAAGATAACCATATCCATTAGTGAAGTTAGTGATATTGTTTGCCCCTATTTTATGGTTCAACCATTGATTATCACTTTCACTCCAGGCATATAAGTCATCATTGGTACCAGGATCAAAATCGCTACCATCAATTACCATATTATCGATCGGAGAACTGATATGATGCCAACCATCAGAACTTCCTGAATAAGCCTCAATATATCGCTCAACTGTAGCTGTTCCTGTAACTGTACCACTTGCTATCAAGGATCCGTTTCCTGTACTGTTTGATTGTATTACCAATGCATTTGCCTCACCAAGAGTTGCAATTCCAGTAATATTAATATTGGCACCAACATCTACTTGTACTTTCCCACTTGTTATCGTCAAATCGGTCAAGCTAAAATCACAATCGGGATCAAAGTGAAGAGTGTTGCCTGTTCCTGCTTTGGACTCAATATTATATATTGGCATATCACTGTCAATATAAAGCTCTGTCAGACTTGAACCATTTTCAATTATAATCGATCCACCATCAAAGTTAGATGTACCGGGAGAATAATTGATTTCCTCTTTTGTTGATGAATTACCATTCTTTATTATAATTTGAACAGTTGAACCACTACTTACAGAAAATGTACACGCACCAGTAACAGAAAAGTTATTAATAGTAGAGGCAGTCAACACCTCAATTGTACTGATATTGATTATCCCTGAACCTGACAGATTAGCTTCTGCACCTGTAAGGTTCTGCTTATACGATCCAGCAACATTTATAGTTCCTCCACTAAAGTTAAAAGTACCTCCTGGTATTAATAGCTTATCAGATTTCGAATCTCCGACAGTTAGTGTTCCTGCTTCAACTGTTAATGTACCATAAGCAGTTAATGATTGGCTGGTAGTAAGTGATACGCTTGTTTGAAGTTGTAAGGTAGCACTGGAACCAATAGTCAGTTCTTTGCAGGTTTGAGTTGTGGAAATTGAAACAATGTCCGAGGCCTGAATAGTTACATCTTCAGTTGTTGGTATAATTCCTTCAGACCACGTACTAGTACTATTCCAATTACCACCGCCTGTTCCATTGCTTGATATTTGAGCATAACTTGTGATTGATATTAAGGATGTAAGAATTAAGATGGATAGTAATCTTTTCATAATATTTCTTCGTTTTGTTAATTGTAGTATTTGTTATAATCACGTATTGATTGATATTATTAACCTATACACCCCCTAAGGAGTTGGAACTAAACGATTCCTGATATAATGGCTTAGTGTAGCTACATACAAATTGTATATTTGTTAGGATTTTATAGTTGCTCCGCAATTCGCAAAGCGCGCTATTAGTTTTTGGGTTTCTAATATGTTGCGCACCTTACGCGTTCCTTTGGGTTTGGAACTATTGCGTTCTTAGCAGGTCAACTAATGTTTTGATATTCCATTTGAGTATTTCTGATCAACAACAGTTTAGTAGATACTATTTGTATGAACTTTTTGTGGTAAACTTAAACACTAATACCTTACAAGTCAACAGTTAATTAGAGTAGGGTGTTACCTACCGGAAATGGTAGGAAAATCACCTGCTGAAATATATAACAAACTCAATATTTGTGGATTGAGGCCAATTGGATATGCAATATTTTTGAAGGGCATTTTTGCAGATTCTTCTGGAAATGGATAGAAATACTAAACAAACAGCAAAAATTCTTTATAAAAATCTTGTGATATTCTTTATGAAATGATTAGAAATGAAATTAGTCTATGAATCGGTTACTTGGGATTAAGAGTATTTCAATATCCATTTGATACAAATTTTAGCAACTCTTCATAAAGTTTGTGAGTCGGAAGTCCCATAACATTAAAGTAAGAACCTTCTATTTTCTCAACAGCCGCATGACCTATCCACTCTTGTATACCGTATGCACCTGCTTTGTCAAAAGGTTTAAATTTAGTTACGTAAAAATTAATCTCTTCATCACTAAGAATCTTAAAAAACACATCGGTCTTAACCGAAAAGCTATGTCTTTTATCTATGGACCGTAAAGTAATTCCAGTTATAACCTGATGTTTCTTACCAGATAGCCTCTTTAAGATTTTTATAGCTTGTTGTTTATCAGTGGGCTTCCCAATAATGCTGTGACCAAGTGTAACTATTGTGTCAGCGGCTATTATCAGTGTATTTTGTTTCATTTCTCTAACATTGAATGCAGCAGCTTTCACTTCACTTATATATTGTGCAACTTTTTCAACGGGATATCCATCAGGATAATCTTCAAACACATCTTTAGTTTGTATTTTAAACTTAATACCCAATTCTTCTAATAGCTGTTTTCTTCTGGGCGAAGCCGAAGAAAGTATTACATCATATGATTCTAACTTATTCAGTAACATTATTTACATTGGTTGTTTATACTCTTTTTGAAATAGTGAGTAACCTGTTAACTACATTTATTATTTGATATCCTTAATATAATTCAGAGTAAAACTAATACTTTTTATTTTAAGCGCATTGGTAAACTACATTTCAAAGTAAAAGAAAATCATTGAAAATATTCCATAAATCATTAGTATTTTGATCAGGATAGATAATTTGCTATAATTAAATTTTGATGATGCCTTGTGTAGAAGGCTGATTATTAAAATAAACAATATGTCGATTAAGAAAAATACACCAAACAATAGATTATAAGCTGAGTTAAAAAAACTATACTGAACATATAAGGAAGCCAAAAGTGCAATATATGCAACAACCAGTGCTAAAATCTTGGAAGCACTGATACCATATTTCACAGTAAACGTGCGACATCCAAACCTGTTATCGCCTTTGTAGTCCTCCATATCTTTAATCACTTCACGGAGGAGGCTCACTATGAAAGCAAATCCCATATATATAATTACAAACCGGTTTATTAATTTAAAGTTGGATTGGACTGCAACAAATACTTCGGCATTATTGCTTAAGGCATAAAATTCAAATAGCCATACAAGACCAAAAGATAATGCGCTAAGTAAAGCAATTATAATATTTCCAACGAGAGGTTGGCACTGGTATTTCTGTGAATAAAACCATAATAATCCGGCACTTAAAAGAAATATTAACCCAAAATTTATTTGATTAATTAAATACGACAATAGCACGCCTAATAGAACTCCTATCACAGTAGTAAGCCAATATGCAGTGTTTGCAAATTCAATTGAGAAAGTATTTTCAACTGTGTTTTTTCCTGGTTTGTTAATTGTGTCGGTGTTGATATCGGATATATCATTAATAATATAACCCCCAATTGCAATTAGTAAAGTAGAAAATATCAGAAGGATAAACTCTACAAAACTCAATCCATCTGAAAAAACTTTAATACCTAATCTCGGAGTTATAATAAAAAACAATAGAAGGCTCATGCTGAGAATTATTATTAACAGATTGGGCCAACGGATAAGTTTAAAAAATGAGATCATGCGTTATATTATTTGTTTACAAAGCTAGTAGGTTATTTCATGTGGAACACAAAATGATGGTTGGTTTGTGAATAAAATATGTCTAAAATTCCAATTTGTTAAAACTGTTCTTACACAATGTACTGATAAGCTCGTTAGCAATAATTGCTATTAAACTTGTTAAGATTTAATTTATATTTGGCATACCAAAAATGATAGATTAATGAATAAAATAATTGTACTGGGCGCGGGACTAGTTGGGAAACCAATTGCGTTAGACTTGGCAAATACTCCAAATTTTGAGGTTGCAGTTGCTGACTTAAGTCAAGAAAGATTAGATAACCTAGTTGATAAGCGTATACATAAGATACAGGCTGATCTGCAAAATAAAGCAGAATTAAACTCAATAATTTCACCTATGGACTTTGTTGTTGTTGCAGTACCCGGATTTATGGGATTTACATGCCTGAAGAATTGTATCGAGGCAGGCAAGGACATTGTTGATATTGCTTTTTATCCCGAGGATGTTTTTGAGCTATCTGATTTGGCTAAACAAAAAAATGTAAGAGTCATCAGTGATATGGGTGTAGCTCCAGGTATGAGCAATCTGCTGGTGGGATATATAGCTTCTAAACTTGATAGCGTGCTAACAGCGGATATTTATGTTGGTGGGTTACCAAAAATACGCACAAAGCCTTGGGAATACAAGGCAGTTTTTTCACCTTCTGATATAATTGAAGAATATACTCGACCGGCTCGAATTGTTAGAAACGGAGAAATAGTTACAGTGCCACCACTAACCGAGATCGAACATCTGGAGTTTGATAGGGTTGGTACATTGGAAGCCTTTAACAGTGATGGATTACGGTCGCTGTTATTTACAATTAAGGCTGATAATATGCGTGAGAAAACACTCAGATACCCAGGATATGCTGACAAAATAAAGCTTCTCAGCGATAATGGATTTTTTAACGCGGAAAAGATTAAAGTTGCGGGTGAGCTTGTTTCGCCTCTTGACTTAACTTCGAAACTTCTTTTCGATCAATGGAAACTTGGTGAAAATGAAGAAGATATAACTGTAATGAGAATAACGGTTGAAGGAATGAAATCAGGGAAAAAGCTTCGATATAATTATGAGCTTTACGATGAATTTGATAAAGAAACCAAAGTGCATTCAATGGCACGAACAACAGGGTATACTGCCTCAACAGCTATAAGGTTGTTAGCTGAAGATAAGTATCTTACAAAAGGAATCAGCGTTGGGGAAATGATGGTAAGTGATGAATCTGTGGTTAACTTTATGCTTCGTGGACTTAAGGAAAGAGGAATAAACTACAAATCGAATATCGAATATATTTAAAAGTTAAACGTTATTAGTTAATCGTGAATGGTTAAAGTTATTGGTTAATAGTTAAACGTTATCGGTTAAAAGTAATTAGTAAATATTTATCAGCCATTTAACCAATGATTAATGACCAATAACCTATGACTGATGATCAATATCCAATAACAAATGTCTGTGAAAGCAAAAAAATTTGGTTCCTTTTCAGGAGTATTTACACCTTCAATATTAACAATATTGGGTGTAATTATGTATTTGCGTCTTGGGTGGGTTACAGGTGTTGCCGGATTATGGGGTGTTATTGCAATTATTATCTTGGCTCACGTAATATCAGTTACAACTGGCTTGAGTATTTCATCCATTACTACTGATAAAAAGATTAAGGCTGGCGGTATTTACTATCTTCTTTCCAGATCCTTGGGTTTACCGATGGGTGGTTCTATTGGAATTACATTGTTCATTGGCACTGCTCTTAGTATAGCACTTTATATAGTCGGGTTTACCGATACTTTTTTGTCGCTGTCATACGTTTCGAATTTATTCAATATTACTGAGGTTAGTTTATACCACGTTAGAATAACCGGAACGGTAGTTTTGTTGTTACTGGTTGTGATTGCACTTATCAGTACTGATGCTGCTATAAAAACACAATTTATAATACTCGGTACAATTTTACTGTCCCTTGTGTCGATTGTGATTGGTATATTATTTTTTAGCAGCGATCCGGTACCAGCCACTACATTAATTTCTTCCCCAACAAGGGAGTTCTCGTTTGTCGAAATGTTTGCTATTTTTTTCCCTGCCGTTACTGGTTTTACTGCTGGGGTTGCGATGTCTGGTGATTTAAAAGATCCGAAGAAAAACATTCCCCGAGGTACGTTGTTTGCTATTCTAACAGGATTTGTTGTTTATACAGGGATGGCTTTATTATTTTATTTTTTCGTAAATCATGAATTACTAGCCAATGATTACAACTTTTTGATTATAGTAGCGTGGATTCCATTTCTTGTGGTTGCAGGAATATGGGGAGCAACCTTATCCTCAGCACTTGGCGGAATACTTGGAGGGCCACGAATAATTCAGGCTATAGCAAAAGATAAGATTATTCCAAAAATATTTAGTAGAGGTCATGGAATCAATAAGGAGCCTCGAAATGCCCTTATTCTTACTTTTATACTTGCCGAGTTGGGAATTCTTATTGGTGATTTGAACATAATTGCAGGTATTGTTTCAATGTTTTATTTAACGGCCTATGGTTTCATAAATATAGCTTTTGCTCTCGAAAAATGGGCAAGTACCGATTTTAGACCATCATTCAGAATTCCTATATGGGTTGGTGTACTGGGTTTTCTGGCTACATTTTTTGTGATGATACAACTGGATGTCATTTCGATGTTGGGAGCGATGGTGGTTCTTATACTGATTTATTACCTGATAAGAAAAAAACAGCTACGTTTAGCAATGGGTGATGTTTGGCAGAGCGTACGGGCATCAATACTACGCAAGATGCTTACAGAGCTCGATAAAAAACAGCTTGTAGAACGCAATTGGAGAGCTAACATACTATTGTTTAGTGGAGGAAATAGCTATCGTCCTCATTTAATTGAGTTTGCTAAATACCTTGTAGGGCAACATGGTATGATTTCAAACTTTGATCTTATACTAAATACTACTTCTAAAGTATTATTTCCAAAGCATAAGCAGGCTATACCTGAGGATGAAAAAGGCAGTGATGAAGGTGTGTTCTCGAGGAGGCAGGAGTGTAGCAATATTTATGCTGGAATGAAAAGTATAGCGGCTACTTATGGATTTTCAGGAGTAGAACCCAATACTGTGTTGCTTGGTTGGGCTCGTCAAACTGATGATCCCGTTGGGTTTGCACAGATGCTTAAATATATGACTGATCTGGATTTGAATATTGTGATGTTAGATTATGATACCGTAAGGGGGTTTGGCGATTACATGCAAATTGATATTTGGTGGCGTGGTGGTTCAAATAATGGAAACTTGGTCCTTTCACTAATTAAGTTTATTCGCCTTTCGTACGAATGGAGAAACGTAGTAATTAGATTAATGATTATCAACAATGATAGAAAGAAGGAATCTAAGATAATACGGGACGCAAAGAGAGTGCTTGCTTACATGCGTATGAGCGCTGAAATAAAGATAATCAATAATGAGCAGAAAGAACCTGTTAATCAGATAATAAAGAATGAATCAGCAGATGCTGACCTTATTTTCCTTGGAATGGCAGATGTGCAAGATGGCCATGAATTGGAGTTCATCGAAAGAGCAGATTATCTTTATAAAGATTTGGGAACTATCGCCATCGTAAAAGCTTCATCACTTTTTCGGGAACTTCGTATAGGATTGTAGTTGGATTTCAAGTTCCTTTTTAAACCTTTTTGACCACTACATTATGAATTTCTTATATACCTACTTAGATTAAATATTATCCTATTAGTAGCTAGTTTTACAAATAGGAGATAATTTTGTGTTTATTGTACCTTTGAGTAACTCTGTGCCTTCTTCGTGTAACTTTGTGATATAGCTATTGCACAAAGAACCACGAAGAAAACTCAAAGCTTCACAAAGAAAAAAAGATATTATGATTGAAAATGAATTATCAAAAAAGATTATTGGTTGCGCCATTGAAGTCCATAAACAATTAGGATCTGGATTATTAGAATCCGCCTATCAAGAATGCTTGTATTATGAATTAAAGCAGATTGGTTTAAAAGTTCAAAAAGAAAAACCTATGCCAATTATATATAAAGAAGTGAAACTTAATCATGGATACAGAATCGATTTATTAGTTGAAGAAAAGGTAGTAATCGAAATCAAAACTGTTGAAATATTTAATGATGTTCATACTGCTCAAGTTCTTACATATTTAAGACTGGGTAATTATAAACTTGGTTTGCTTTTCAATTTTCAAACGACAGTACTGAAGAATGGTATAAAAAGGATAATAAATTAAAGTAAACAAATCAAACACTTCCTTATTAGGGATTATATTTTTTATTCCTTTTATCGATTCTAAATACCTGTTTTTCTTCAATAACAAATAGGAAATCATTAATTTTGTGCGCCGAAAAAAATAGACATGATAACAAAGGAACTAACACATCCTTCCTCTATAGTTGTTGTTGGAGGATCGGAAGACATACATAAACCTGGAGGAAGTATTATCAGGAACCTGATTGAAGGAAATTTTACCGGAGACCTGTATGTGTTAAACCCTAAAGCTGACAAAGTTCAAGGGATTGTTAGTTACCGCAAGCCTGAACTATTGCCAGATGTTGACTTGGCAATAATAGCTATTGCGGCTAGCTATACACCAGACATTATAAAGTTTTTATCCCAGAACAAGCATACCAAAGCATTTATCATTCTGTCAGCGGGATTTAGTGAAGAGGGACCTGAAGGAAAGAAATTGGAGAACAGGGTGGTAGACATCGTAAATAAAGTAGGTGGATCGTTAATTGGTCCAAATTGCACAGGTATTCTTACACCACAGCACCATAGTATATTCACAAAACCAATTCCAAAATTAAATCCTAAAGGATGCGATTTTATATCAGGATCGGGTGCTACAGCTTGTTTTATCATGGAATCAGGAATAGCAAAAGGTTTGCAATTTGCAAATGTATATTCTGTAGGAAATTCTGCTCAGATTGGTGTTGAAGAAGTTCTCAGGCATATGGATGAGAATTTTAACATGAATACTGATTCATTGGTTAAGCTGCTTTATCTTGAAAATATCGATAAGCCTCAAATGTTCTTAAAGTACTCTTCATCACTTATTAGAAAGGGTTGCAGGATTGCTGCGGTTAAAGCTGGAGCATCAGAGNCTGGCAGTAGAGCAGCTTCATCACATACAGGAGCACTTGCAAGTTCTGATGTAGCAGTTGATGCTTTATTTAGAAAGGCTGGTATTGTAAGATGTTACGGACGTGAAGATTTAATAAGTGTGGCATCTGTTTTTATGTATCCTAAGTTATCAGGAAAAAATATTGCTGTTATAACACATGCAGGCGGTCCGGCAGTTATGCTAACTGATGCGTTATCAGTTGGGGGATTAGTTGTACCTCATATCAGTGGTAAAGATGCGGAGAGTTTAAAGGAAAAGCTGTTCCCCGGCTCTTCAGTCTCGAATCCTATAGATTTTTTAGCTACTGGCACTACTGAGCAATTAGGGATCATAATTGATTATGTTAATGAAAAATTCGATAATATCGATGCAATGGTAGTGATATTCGGTACACCTGGATTGGTTGAGATTTTTGATGTTTATGAGCTTCTGGAAAAAAAGATAAGTACATCAAAAAAACCAATTTATCCCGTTATGCCATCCGTGCTAACAACTAAAAACGAAATTGGTGCTTTTGTAGCAGGAGGCGGTGTTTATTTTCCTGATGAAGTAACACTTGGTAATGCATTAGTTAGGATTAATAATACTCCGAAACCATCGTCAATATCGCCTATAGAAATTAAGATTGATCACATCAAGATCAGAAACATTATTGATAACTCTGATGATGGTTACCTGCCACCAGACCTAGTTCAGAAACTTTTGGATGCTGCAGGGATTAAAAGAGCAAATGAACTGATTGTATCTTCTGATGATGTTGTCGAAAGTGCTGCTGAAAAGATTGGTTTTCCACTTGTAATGAAAGTTGTCGGACCTGTTCATAAATCAGATATTGGAGGTGTTTCTCTAAATATAAAGGATATCTCAACAGTATTTAGTGAAATGAGACGTATGCTGGAAATTGATNGTGCTAAAGGAGTTTTGTTACAGCCAATGTTATCAGGTATTGAGCTATTTGCCGGAGTAAAAAAGGAAGATAAATTTGGGCATTTGATCATGTTCGGACTTGGCGGAATATTTATTGAAGTAACTAAAGATGTTAGGGTAGTACTAACACCAGTTAGTGAAACTGAAGTATTGGAAGAAATTAAAAAACTCAAGGGTTATAGTATAATTAAAGGTACAAGAGGAATGGATCCGATAGACGAAGAGAAGTTTGTTGATATAATTGTCCGTTTATCCTCTCTCGTGAAGGTGGCTCCCGAGATAATTGAGATGGACATAAATCCTCTGCTGGGTAATAAAAACGAAGTTGTTGCCGTAGACGCAAGGATACATATTTCGAGAAGTTAAAGATTATAAGAAATAGCAAACTAACCACTAGGAATGATAAAAAANATTGATATTATATTTTTTGCAGGAGTAGTACTCCTGTTCCTACCGTTTGTTATCAGTAAGGAGGTCTTTGATTTCTACATTCAGTTTAATAAAGATCACGAATTAATTACGGCTTTTATAAAGTTTGCCATACTTGCAACCATTGGCGATGTAATTGGTTTGAGAATAAAAACAGGGAACTACCTAAGAAAAGGTTTTGGAATAATACCCCGAATGATAGTGTGGGGATTTCTTGGAGTAACAATCAAAATAGCATTTGTATTATTTGCTTCAGGCACACCGGCTTTTCTTGAATCTATTGGTTTGGAAAATGCACAATTGATAATGAAAGACAATTTTAGTCCTGAAAAACTTTTAGTTGCATTTTGCATCAGCTTTGCCTTGAACGTGATTTATGCTCCGGTTATGATGACTTTTCATGCTATTACTGATATGCATATTGTTAACAACGGCGGCACTTTGAAAGGATTCTTCACTCCAATAAAATTTAGGAAATTATTTGTAGATTTGGACTGGGATGTTCAGTGGAATTTTGTTTTTAAAAAAACAATACCGTTTTTCTGGATACCGGCACACACAATAACATTTTTGCTGCCTGCCGAATTAAGGGTATTATTTGCAGCATTACTTGGTATAGCTTTAGGAACAATACTTGCCATTGCTGATTTGATGGGAAAGAATGCAAAGAGTTTAAATTATAAATTAAAATACTAAACTTTTCAGATTCATTCCGATCTGAAAGGTTTAATAAAGTATAGATACAAAAAATGAAAAAGACACCTATTCCTTCTGATATAGTTAAGGAGAAGATAAAATTAAGTGGACTACGATCTGTTGGAACTGCGTCGATCCGTCAAATAAAAATCCTTGTTGATGAAATAGAAAAAACAACTGGTGAAAAGTTTATCAGAATGGAAATGGGAATTCCGGGTTTGCCACCTGTTGAAGTTGGTATACAGGGTCAAATAGCTGCACTGAAAGATGGTGTTGCATCCATATATCCTGATATACAGGGTATTCCGGAGCTAAAGGCCGAAATATCCAGATTTGTTAAACTCTTTATGAATATTGATGTTGGAGTGGAGGGGTGTATCCCAACAGTGGGATCGATGCTCGGTAGTTATGCATCATTTCTAATGCTTAGTAGGTTACATAAGGAGCGTGATACAACGCTATTTATCGATCCGGGTTTCCCGGTACATAAGATGCAGCATCAGATACAGAACTTAAAATTTGAAAGCTTTGATGTTTATAATTTTCGTGGGGAGAAACTTAGAGAGAAGCTTGAGTCATATTTTAGATCAGGAAAAATTCATTCTGTCCTTTATTCCAATCCGAATAACCCATCCTGGATATGCTTTACCGAAGATGAGTTGAAAACTATTGGAGAACTGGCAACAAAGTATAATATTGTTGTCGTGGAAGATCTGGCTTATTTTGGTATGGACTTCCGCCAAGATATTTCACAACCTGGGATAGAGCCATATCAACCCACTGTAGCGAAATATACAGATAACTATATCTTGCTTATTTCAAGCTCAAAAATATTTAGTTATGCTGGTGAACGTATCGGCATGATGGTTATATCTGATAGTTTATTCAATGGTTGTTTTGATAATTTATTGGAGTATTATCCTTCAGCTGAGTTTGGTTATGCTATGGTTTTTAATACACTTTATGCTCTTAGCGCTGGTGCATCACATTCTGCTCAATGTGCATTAAAAGCTCTGCTGGCAGCAGCAAATGAAGGTAGTTTAAATTTTATTGAGCATGTTACTGATTATGGTTATAAGGCCAGAATCATGAAAAAGTTATTTACTGATAATGGTTTTGAGATAGTGTATGATACAGATATTGATGAACCAATTGCTGATGGTTTTTATTTCACATTTTCTTATCCGGGAATGAATGCGGAAGAGTTACTTAATGAGTTAATTTACTATGGTATCAGTGCAATTTCCTTGCTTATTACTGGGAGTGAGAGGATTGAGGGAATAAGAGCTTGTACTTCGTTGATTCAACACGATCAGTTTGCGGATTTGGAATCAAGACTTAGGCAATTTCAAACAGATCACTCAAGGTAGCTTTATAGTAACATACTAGTGTAGGTTTTTTTAATCTGGTTGTACCGAGGAAATTCAAAAAATGAATTCCACCAAATCCGATACAACGAGAGGCCTAGGAGTGGGGCAGATTAATTAAACTTTTTTTTTGAATATCGAACAAGGAACACCGATTTTTGATTTTAGAACTATAATAGATTCATAACAAATCTAAAATCTTCATTCGTTAATCCTTGTTGGGTGTTCAATTATAGCATTACTTCACGGAATTAAATTAATGAATACTTTTCTGTAATGAGATGGAACACCAATTTTTAATTTAGAAGTTTCATAGAATCAGAACAACTCTAGAAATATGTCTTTAAACTGGTTAGTGATTCAAAATATCGAAATCTTACTATGTCCATAATTAATGTGAAATAGCAGTCTTCTATCCAATCGACATATCCGAATCATACAAGTTATTACGCGGACGTGCTCCTATGTTAACACCCTCAACAAAAGATTCAACACAGTCAAGTACTTCGTTGTGATAGCCTCCCTCCAGCACACCAAAAACAATTGGAAATGCTCTGCGGAGTTGCAATCCACATTCATAGTAGGCTTTCTTTGTGTATTTTAATGAAAGTAATCTGTCTTTTTCATATGCATCAAAACCGGCTGAAACTCCAACTACATCAGGCTTGATTTTTATTGCAGCGTTAATAGCTTTTTTCAAGACAGCAAGAAATTCCATGTCTCCACTGCCTTCCAACAAGGGTAAATTCAAAGTGAATCCTTCTCCTTGGTCTTTTCCTTTTTCAATTGGAAATCCTGAAAATGGATATGCATACAACTGATGAACGGAGCAATAAAGAACTTTGTCGCTATTATAGAAAATACTCTGAGTGCCATCACCATGATGGCCATCAATATCTAGTATAAATACTTTTTTTCCTTCATTAACAAGTTTTTGAGCTGCAATTGCGATATTATTAAAAAGGCAAAATCCGGCTGCTCGCTCTATGCCAGCATGGTGCCCGGGTGGTCTAACTACTGCAAAATCACCTTGTTCACTAGCTTTAATAGTTAATCCTATTGCCGAAATTGCTGCCTCATAACTACTGGGAGTTAATTCAACTTCTGCAGCTGTGTGTCTGTTCATACACGCATCATAAATTTGCTTCTTGTGATTATCGGTATGCACAAGTGTGATAAATTCTTCACCATCGGCATCTGTGTTTTTGTATTTATCGGGAAATTGATCAATCCGATAAGGACCTTCCTCAGTGCTTTGTTCATTGTGTTTTAAGAACTTTGTATTAAAAAGTATATTCATGTGTCAGGCTTGTTGAATAAAAAATCATGATGAGCTATTGCATAATTGTATTAAATTTTAATTGCAACAAATAAATTGCAAAAAAAGGAAATAAAATCCTGATAAGTAGAAATCGGACCTTTATATTTATTAACATTGTGTCGTCGCAAATAGCTGCGCTCAACTATGAATATCTCAGAAAGAGTAATAAAATACTATAGTAATCTTAAAATTGAAACTAATCTTCCGGAGGGAATAAGTGTATTAAATCCATATGGCAGTGATGAGGTTATGAATGTCTGCTGGCAGTTTTACAATAAGTACTATAATGATAACGACGGTAGGATATTTATAGTTGGAATTAACCCGGGGAGGCTTGGTGCTGGAATAACCGGGATACCTTTTACTGACCCCGTAAGGCTTGAAAATGAATGTGGTATAAAAAATAATTTTGATAAGCGAGGTGAGATTAGTTCTGATTTCATTTATCGTTTAATTACCTCAATGGGAGGTCTTGCTCATTTTTATAAACATTTTTATATAGGTTCGGTTAGTCCTTTGGGTTTTGTTAGTGATGGAAAAAATTTCAATTATTATGATTCAAAGGAGTTGCTTGTGGCCTTGAAACCTTTTATCATTTCAAATCTTATCAAACAAATAGGTTTGGGTATTAATTCGCGAAAATGTTATTGTTTGGGGCAAGGCAAAAATTATGATTATTTGAAAATGCTAAATATTGAATTAAAACTTTTTGATGAAATAATACCCTTGCCTCATCCCAGATGGGTTATGCAGTACAGACGAAAAAAACTTGATCAGGTTATTTCTGATGTAGTTAGGAAACTAATAATGTAATTAATTTGGGATTGGTACTTGATTTTTACAGGTTATTTCATGCAGTCTTTAAATGTAGTATTTCAGTTTTTGTTAAAATATTTAAATCAATTATAAATTAGACTGTCGCGTTATTTTTATTGTAAAAAACACTCTCAAATACGGTTAAAAATTGTATCTTCGCTCACCAATTTTTATTAAAAATTAAAAACTAATATGGCAAAGATTAGTGGTGCAATAGTTGTTGATATTGAAGGTTGTAAGGGATGCGGAGTGTGTGTTCCAGCCTGTCCGACCGATGTTATATTATTGGCAAATGAGGTGAATGGTAAAGGATACCATTATGCATATATGGAAATTCCAGAAGCATGTACAGGTTGTACAAATTGTGCAGTGGTTTGTCCTGATGGGGTAATCGCTGTTTATCGGGTAAAAGTAAAAAAGTAAGCATCAAAAAAATAGAAAATGGGTGAATTAAGACTTATGAAGGGTAACGAAGCGTTGGCAGAGGCAGCAATTCGTGCTGGATGTGATGGCTATTTTGGATATCCCATTACGCCTCAGTCGGAGGTTATAGAATATCTTATGGCCGAAAAACCTGATGAAAGAACTGGAATGGTTGTGTTGCAAGCCGAAAGTGAAGTTGCCTCAATAAATATGCTATACGGTGCTGGTGGATCAGGTAAGAAAGTAATGACTTCTTCATCTAGCCCTGGAATTAGTTTGATGCAAGAAGGATTATCATATATGGCTGGAGCCGAAATACCATGTGTTGTTGCTAATGTTGTGAGAGGCGGTCCCGGATTAGGAGATATTCAACCTGCACAGTCTGATTATTTTCAAGCGGTAAAAGGAGGAGGTCATGGCGATTATAATCTCCCTGTTCTTGCACCGGCTTCTGTTCAGGAAATGTCGGATTTTGTCCCATTAGCATTTGACCTTGCTTTCAAATATCGGACTCCTATCCTAATTATATCTGATGGTTTAATAGGCCAGATGATGGAAAAAGTTGAACTTTTTGAGCAAATGCCAAGACTTACTGATGAAGAAATATACAAACTCTATCCTTGGGCTACAAATGGCAAACCTGCTGGTGAGGAACGCAGGATTCTTACTTCTTTGTATCTCGATCCGCATATACTTGAAAAACACAATTTTCATCTTCAGGACAAGTATAAGGAAATAGAAGCTAATGAAGTAAAATATGAGTTAATTGATTGCGAAGATGCTGATTACATTATTGTTGCGTATGGCTCAAGTTCGAGAATTGCTCAAAAATCAATCCAACTAGCTCGCAAAGAAGGTATCAAGGTTGGACTATTACGACCTATAACATTATGGCCTTTTCCAAAAGATGCAATAGAGAAATTAGTAAAGCAAGGGGTAAAGGGCTTCCTTTCTGTTGAACTGAGTGCAGGACAGATGGTTGAGGATGTTAGATTAATTGTAAGAGAAAGAACTGAAGTTGAACATTTTGGCCGTTATGGTGGTGTTATCCATTCGCCAGAAGAGGTATTGGATGCTCTTAAAATAAAATTAATAGGAGGATAAGTTATGTCAGGAATTGCTATTCAAGATATTATCAAGCCGGAGAATCTGGTTTATGAAAAAACCAAATTAATGACGGATAATGCCCTCAGTTATTGTCCTGGGTGTGGTCATGGTACTGCTCATAGATTAATGATGGAGATTATTGAGGAACTTGGTAAAGAAAATGAAACCATTGGTGTGGCTCCAGTTGGCTGTTCAGTTTTGGCATATGAGTTTATGAATGTTGATATGCAGGAGGCAGCACATGGTAGAGCACCAGCTGTTGCAACTGGTATCAAACGATTATGGCCGAATAAAGTTGTTTACACATATCAGGGTGATGGCGACCTCGCTGCAATTGGTACAGCAGAAACAATACATGCATGCAATAGAGGTGAACAGTTTGTTATCATTTTTGTTAACAATGGTATTTACGGCATGACTGGTGGACAAATGGCACCAACCACATTGCCTGGCATGAAAACATCAACATCACCATATGGTAGAGATATACAGTCGATGGGGAACCCATTGAAAATAACTGAGTTAGTAGCCCAATTACCGGGGACTTATTATGTTACTCGTCAAGCTGTTCATACTCCTGCTGCAGCGCGTAAAGCAAAGCGCTCAATTAGAAAAGCTTTCCAAAATCAATTGGATGGTAAACCCGGTTTATCATTTGTTGAGATTGTATCTAACTGTAATTCAGGATGGAAAATGGAACCTGTACAGTCAAATATTTGGATGGAGGAAAACATGTTTCCTTATTATAAACTGGGCGACATTAAAGTGGATGGTGCTTTGATTGAAAAGTAGTCAACAAAAAAATTACACAAAAATGACTGAAGAAATTATAATTGCAGGATTTGGCGGACAAGGCGTATTGTCTATGGGAAAAATTCTTGCTTACTCCGGAATTATGCAAGATCAGGAAGTTAGCTGGATGCCATCCTATGGTCCTGAAATGCGTGGAGGAACTGCAAATGTTACTGTTATTGTTAGTGATGAACGAATCAGTTCACCTACACTGACTGCATTCGATACAGCGATTATACTAAATCAACAATCGATGGACAAGTTTGAAGATTCTGTTAAACCAGGGGGTATATTAATATATGACCCTAATGGTATTTCAAAACATCCTACCAGGAAGGACATTAAGATTTATACAATCGAAGGATCGAAGCTTGCGGCCGAAATGGGTAATACCAAAATATTTAACATGGTTGTTCTGGGAAGCTATCTTAGTGTAAAACCTATTGTAAAGCTTGAAAATGTTATGCTTGGTTTAAAAAAGTCGCTTCATGAAAGGTATCATAAACTTCTGCCTCTTAACGAGGAAGCAATTAAAATCGGATTAAAAAACATTATTAAAGTTGAGTAATGTCCTCTTAATTTTTATAGAACCCAACTACTTGAGTGTTAATCTCTTGTGTGCCTAGTTATTCAAACAAACTTTCAGCAAATTCTTCAGCCCAAACTACTATAATTTCTTTTTCATCATCGCTTAGTACAGCATCTCTGTGGATTAATGTATAAATTTTCATTGGCATTTTTCCGTCAGAAACGTATTCAGATATTTCATCTAAAATTTCCGCTTTTTCAGTCTTTTTATAATCTTCCCAATTCGAAAAATTTAATTCTTCTCTACCGGCTATTATATCACGGCTCACTAAAAATGAAACAGGAACAACATAGGAGTACCAAGGGTAATGAGTCTCGTTTGAATGGCAATCGTAGCATGAGTTTTTGAGAATCATTTTAACATCTTTAGGAATATCACTATTATTCGCAATCAAGTCATTAGGGTTTTTCGATGAAACTTCAGGCAAGTTAGCAGGAATAGATTGAATTATAATTAGCAGGGCAACAAATATGTATATTGCTTTTTTCATGATCTTGTAGTTCTTAGAATCATTGTAAAACTTAAATATTATTGAAATTACAAAAACGACATTTATAATTAATTATTCGCCCGCAAGTTTTTCCGCTGAATTTGCGGCCCATGATGATAATGATACTGCTTCGTCACTGGTTAATTTTCTATCAGGGTATTTATCAATATATTTTTGTATTGGCATTTTCCCTTTTCTAACAACTTTAGTGATTTTCATTAACTTACTTATTTGTTTACTTACTTTTAAATCATTTAGTTTATCGAAATTTAGTTTCTTTTTACTTTTTGTCGACTTGCTTTCATTATTATGACAAGCATAACACGAGTTATCAATAATTGCTTGAATATTATCTGGTGTTTCAAAAGAGTTAGCATTTTCTGAGTCTGAAATAACATCTTTGGTGTCCAAATTAACGGAGATGTTTTCTACTTTTGTAGTTGATAGTAAGCTCAGACTTACTGCAATTACTAAAACAACTATAACTAGATTTTTCATAGTTTTATTTTAATTTA
>NYYH01000107.1 GCA_002686705.1 Bacteroidota bacterium | reverse complement strand
CAATATATTCCAGACATTCCGGAGACCGTTTTGCCAACTCAAGGTTAAAACGGACTCTACCTGTTTTAGGTGTACAACTGCCCCAGCGGGTTTTCATACTGCGAATGTGAAAACTTATTACCGAAACATTTAAAATATTTTCCCATTTGTTAATCAGCGGCGGGATTAGCCGCATTAATTCTCCCCGGTACCATTCATTTAAGACTGCACGTCTTTTTGCAGTCGGGGCATTCGGAGGGAGGTTTAGGATAATTTGCTGATCGCTCAACTCCGCAAACGGAGAATTATTGTTTATTATGATTTTTAAGGGATAAGCCTGACCGCAGAAATAATGAGATTCATTTTCAAGAAACCGTTCCGGCAATGGTCGTTCCTGATTGTGCATCCTTTTCCGCTGCTTCCGGATCCATTCAAGTTTCGAAAATGCAAATTTGCAGATTTTTTCCTGACTCACATGTAAAGGTGCAGAAATCCGGATTTTCCCGTCAGGAGGACAAATCCGTAAATTTAGGTTTTTGATTTTTTTCTGTATTACTTCTGCATCAATATCATCCAGTTTTAGTGTAAATTTCATGCTTTGCGTGTTTTTCCTGACAGCACGTTTTTCTGTCCGAAATGAATACAGCTTTATGCTTTCCAACATTGTTACGAGGTTTACTGTTTTGAGAGAATATTTTTTGAAAGACATAGCTGCTGATCTTTTTATAGATGTATTCTTTGCGCGTAGGGACTTTGTGAGGTTGATATTATTTGTAACAACCTCACATTTCTTAGGTTAGTTACAGCCCCTTAATTATTAAAAATATGCAGGCCTCCGTCGGCAGTTATTTTTTAGGCAGAGGCTAATTTTGTTTCAGCAGGCAGGTCCTCTTTTTATAATTTAAAAAGGGATATCATCTTTGATATAATCATCTCCCTGCGGAGCTGCATTTGCTTCAGCGGGAGCAGTTGGAGCAGGGTTGGATTGTGGAGCAGCCGCTGTTGCTGAATATTCTGTGTTACTGCTGCTGTCAGACATTTTTGAATCAAGAAACTGCATGGTTGTGACTACAACTTCTGTTTTGTAATGCTTCTGTCCTTGCTGATCTTCCCAGTCTCTTGTTTGCAAACGTCCTTCGACATAGACCTGTGAACCTTTCTTCAAATATGACTGTGCCAGGTCAGCAAGTTTACCCCATAACACCAGGCTGTGCCACTCAGTACGCTCCTGTTTACCCCCTTGTTTATCAGTCCAGTAATCATTTGTTGCAATGGTGACATTCGCGACTGCGCTGCCGGACTGAGTATAACGGATTTCGGGATCCTGTCCCAATCTCCCGATTAACATAACTTTATTTAGGTTTGCCATTTTGTCTCCTATTTTATAGTTATAGATATTATCTTCTGTTCTAACGCAATGGAGTCAATAATGAAAGTGCTTTTTTCAGTCTAAGCTCAAAAGGCTCGTCTGAACTGCCGGATTCACGCAGAACTGCAATGATTTCTTTTTCCAAATACCCAAGATTCTTCAAGGCAGAAAAAACCGTATCAATTTCCATTGATGTTACACTACCTCCTGTTTCAGGACCTGTATCAAGCCTGCTGTCAAAGCCTGAAATAGGATGACGTTTCAATTGGTCTTTTAAATCAAGGCACAACTTTGCCGCAGTTTTTTTGCCTATTCCGGGAACCTGACTGAAACTCTCTGCATTGCCCTGGTGGACAGCGTTCACGAGTTGACTTGGAGAAAGCACTGAAAGTACAGCTAAACCCAACTTCGGACCAACACCGGAAGTTTTGATCAGCATTGTAAATAACTCTTTTTCCTCTAAACCCAGAAAGCCATATAAGGACAAATCATCCTCCCTGACATTTGTATAAATATGCAAAGTCAGGAATTCTTCCGGGGAAACCTTAAGAGAAAGATGCTTTGAAACATGAACCGCGTAACCTACACCGCCGGATGTTTTGATGACGATTAAATTGTCTTCCGAACGTAGAATATGTCCTTCAAGGTAGGCGATCATGAGAGAAGCGGCATAATGTGGTTTCCGTTCAGGCTGCTTTCAGTTTAAAGTAACTGATTTTGGGAAAGCCATAGATGGGCATGAGTGATTGCAACGGCAAGTGCATCCGCCTCATCTTCCTGAAGTTTATTCTGCAAATTTAGCAGAATCTTGACCATGTGCTGAACTTGATTTTTATCAGCTCGTCCTACACCAACCACAGTTTGTTTGACTTTCAGGGCTTGATATTCATGCACAACTAACTGACGTTCAGAAAATTTAAGTAGAATTACACCACGGGCATGCCCTAAAGTAAGGGCGGACTGAGCATTTTTGGCAAAAAATATTTTTTCGACTACCCCGCAGTCCGGATGGAATTCCTCAATCAGTTTTTCCAGTTCAGTGGAAAGTTGATATAAACGCTCTGCAAGAGACTCTTTTACATTAAGTTTGATACATCCACTTGCTAAATGACGCGTGCAGTTACCAGAATGTTCAATCAATCCGTAACCGGTTTTCCTGCTTCCGGGATCTATACCTAAAATACGCAGAGAATCAGCCAAGTTCCGCCATAACGTTTTCGCTGATGTCAAAATTGGAATGAACACTGTTTACATCGTCATCATCTTCCAGGATATCAATCAGTTTTATTACTTGTTCCGCTTTTTTAGAATCATCAATTTCAACACGGTTTTGTGGATTCCAGATCACTTCCGCACTCAGCATGGCAACGTCCTTTTCTTCAAGGTAGGAGCGTACAACATCAAAATCTGCAGGAGCGGTTATGACATGATATGCTTGAGGATTTTCGGTATTGATATCCTCAGCTCCTGCTTCCAGGATTAATTCAGTCAGCGGTTCCTCCTCTATCACTGTCTTGTCGATTATAATTGACCCCATTCTGTCAAACATATATTGGACTGAATTCGCTGAACCTAAATTGCCATTGCATTTACTAAAAGCATGCCGTACCGAGGCAATGGTTCTGTTTCGATTGTCTGTCATTACTTCAACAATAATCGCAACATTGTGGGGTCCATAACCTTCGTAAATTATTTCTTCATAAACTGCACCGTCCAATTCACCCGCGCCTTTTTTGATGGCACGGTCGATATTATCTTTAGGCATACTCTGGCTTTTTGCATTTGCTACCGCAGTCCGTAAACGAGGATTTGCATCGAGTTCGCTGCCTCCCATTCTTGCCGCAATGGTGAGTTCTTTAATCAGTTTGGTGAAAGCTTTTCCCCGCTTTGCATCCTGAGCTGCTTTGCGATGCTTGATTGTACTCCATTTACTGTGTCCAGACATAACATTCTTTAGGTGAATTGAAATTAACTTTTTCCAACCATTGCTGTTGTTAATTTAATATAGAAGAAATAATCAAAATATCTAGTTTTTGAATGAGTGTTTATTTGTGTCAATTTAAGTTTGTTCCCTTTTTAGGAAGAAATAAACAAATTCGAAACGGTTTAAAGGCCATAAATGGCATCTTCTAAAATACTTAATTTAAGTGCTTTTGAATTCATACATATTTTCAAAAGTGCATAATACGGGTTTCTCGACCCGTATTAGTGGAAACTTTTGAACGAACGCTTCTAGTAATCTGGAATTTGTTTTAATTATTTTTTCTATCTCATTATCTTTCAACTTTCTTAAGATATATGCAAGAGTGATATGAAAAATGTAAGTATCATGATTTTCGAACCTAATTCCCAATAAATCGCTTAATTTATTTCTGCATTCTCGAATAATTTTTTCATCTTTTTCAGTATTACCCTCTAGTATAATACTATAACCGCCGAATAATGTTTTTACCTTCAAATCAAATTTTTCTGGGAAGATATACTTCTTTATTCTCTTAGATAGTGCGTAAGCAATTTTTTTATAATTATTATCTGGTTCAATATTTTTTGGCCAATATTGAGTATTAACAGTATTTTCATTACAACAATCAAACAAAGTCATATGAAAACTTGTTTCAGGAAGATATGTATAGGCTTTTTCAGGACTTAATTTTTTATATTTTGATTGTAGTGATTTTAATTCGTAAAATAAATCAGACTGTATTGGGATCTTACAAATGATGGAACATCCTGGAAAGGGAAGTGGTTTACCACTATGATCAAATTTATCCTCTGCTACTTTATATGGATACCCCTTTAGTTCACTCTTAAGAAATATCTCTTCATTTTCAATTATATATTTATCCAACTGAGAACCATACTAATCTGATTAAGTAGCTTGGTTAAACCTAAGATATTGAGCGACTAATGGATAAATTTCTAAAAACACTAATTTTAATAATTGTTTAATTGCAAATATCGTTTGATGTGTGGGGTTGAATGATAATATTAATTTAATATTTTACTAGTTTTTTTATCAAAAACATGGAATTTATTTTCTACAATTGATAAAGACAATTTATCTCCCAGGTTGGCAACAATATTTCCCGGAGAACGATAACAAAATTCTTTCCCCCCTATTAGATCACCATAAATAATATTATCTGAACCTAATTGTTCAACTAAATCTATCGTTAAAATTATTTCACCTTTTTTGGAAGGCGAAATATGCTCTGGTCTAATACCTACAATAACATCACCATTAAAATCGCTGAGGAAATTGGGAATAGTAAAACTATCAGTTAATATAGTATTATTTTTTAATTCTCCATCTATAAAATTCATTTGTGGAGAACCTATAAATCCTGCCACAAATANAGATTGAGGATNATTGTATATCTCAATTGGAGTTCCCAATTGCTCTATAATNCCATTGTTAATAACTGCNAGTCTATCCGCCANNGTCATGGCCTCAACTTGATCATGTGTNACAAAAATACTAGTAACCCCCATTTTTCTTTGGAGTTTTTTTATCTCCAATCGCATTTTAATTCTAAGTAGTGCATCTAGATTAGATAATGGCTCATCAAATAAGAATATTTTAGGGTTCCTTACAATAGCCCTCCCCATTGCTACTCTTTGTCTNTGCCCCCCTGAAAGTAGAGCTGGCTTGGATTCTAAAAATTGAGATATTTGCAAAAGATCTGCGGTTTCGTGGACTTTCTCCTTAATTGTTGCTTTGTCTATGCCTCTATTTTTCAATCCATAAGCTAAATTGTTATAAACATTCATATGTGGATATAAGGCATAATTTTGAAATACCATTGCTACATCACGCTCAGATGGATCAATCCTATTCATTAATTTCCCATCTAGACTGATATCACCTTGGCTAATATCCTCTAAACCTGCCACCATTCTTAACAATGTTGATTTACCACAACCACTTGGCCCAACAAAGACCATTAATTCACCTTCTTGAATACTTAAGGAGGTTTCATGAANTGCTTTAGTTCCATTTGGATAAATTTTTGTTACNTTATCTATTTCTAAAAAGCCCATTTATTTTTCTGTTTGGATTAAACCTTTAATAAACCATCTTTGCAAGAAAATAATTACTACAACAGGTGGTATAATTGACAATNTAATATAAGCAAATCTCTCTGCTATTCTAGGAAGATTGCCTCCTTCATAACTTTCCATAAATATAATCTTCATCCCCATAACAACAGTCCAATATTGTTCAGATGTNGTCATTATTAATGGCCACAAATATTGACTATANCCATAAACAAACATAAATATAAACATTGCTGCAATCATAGTTTTTGAAAGTGGGATTAAAAAATCTATAAAAAATTTCCAACTATTTGCACCATCTAATTTAGCAGATTCCAATAATTCATCTGGAATAGATTTATAAAATTGCCTAAAGAAAAAAGTTGCCGTAGCAGAAGCTACAAGTGGTAAAATTAATCCGGTATAAGAATTAGTTAATTTTAAATCAGAGACTATTTGATAGCTTGGCAGAATCCTTACTTCTAAAGGNACAAGAAGGGTTATAAAAATTAACCAGAAAAGAGGTGTAGCAAATTTAAATCTGAAATAAACTATCGCAAAAGCAGACATCGATGATATTANCACTTTAATCGATGCTATCCCTATAGCCATAATAAAACTATTGACAAACATATTTGTAGCAGTAATTTCTTGAGAAAATCCCCCCGTTTGATTCAATACTTCGCTATAATTTTTTAACAATTGGTCGCCTAAAACCCATTTCATCCCCTCACTAAGAATAGTAATATTNTCATGGGTTGAGCTGGCAAAAGCTACCCAAATAGGAACGACCANTAGCATCACACCACAAAAAAGNATAANNNNTGAGAATATTTGAGCGTACTTGTTATTCATTTTCCCGAATATAATAGTCCCTTGACAAACCAACGCTGTAAAAATATTACAACTAATACAGGTGGAATAATTGATAAAATTATATAACTAAAACTACCACGAATAATCTTCATGCCCATGATTACAGTCCAATACTCTTCACTTGATGTTACAAGAATAGGCCATAAATATTGGTTGTATCCGTATACAAACATAAAAATAAAAATAGCTATAATCATTGTTTTTGATAAAGGAATTAAGAAATCAATAAAAAATTCCCAGCTGTTTGCCCCATCAATTTTAGCAGCCTCTAATAATTCATCCGGGATAGTCATATAGAATTGTCTAAAAAAAAAAGTTGCTATCGATGAAGCCAATAAAGGCAAAATTAGTCCCGTATAAGTATTAGTTAAGTTTAGTTCNGAAACTATCGCGTAGCTCGGGAATATTCTTACTTCAAGCGGTACAAGAAGGGTTGTAAATATTANCCAAAAGTAAGTTGTAGCCAGTCTTATTTTAAANTATACAATGGTGTAAGCCGCCAAAAGTGAAGTAACTACTGTCAAAGTTGCAATTCCAAATGCCATTACTAGGCTATTTAATAACAACNCCAAAAAAGTTATTTCCTTAGAAAAACCACTCCTTTCAAATAACACATTTTGGTAATTGTTCAAAAATTCGTCACCAATTCCAAATTGCATGCCTTTTGTTNCTATTGTATAACTATCATGAGTAGAGCTTGCAAAAATAATCCAGATAGGCGCCAAAATTAATAAAGTACCTAAGAGCAAAATTGAATGAACAGATATTTGCGAGTATTTTGGTACCATTAATTATAATGCACTTTACTTTCAATAAATCTGAATTGGAATATAGTTATAGCTAAAACTATTATCATCATTATTATTGATTGCGCGCCTGCACTGCCTAAATCAAGTCCTTTAAATCCATCAATATAGGCTTTATANACCAAAGTTTTAGTTTCCCCACTCGGGGCCCCAATAGTAGTAGTATCAATTATGCCTAGCGTTTCAAAAAAAGCATATGTAATATTTATTATAATTAAAAAGAAAGTCGTTGGCATCAGTAATGGGAAAGTCACAGTCCAAAATCTTCTAAAACTGCTTTTGCAGTCTATCAATGAAGCNTCTATTACAGATTTTTCAATATTTTGTAACCCAGCTAAAAAGAATATAAAATTAGCACTTATCTGTTTCCAAGAACCTGCGATCATNACATAAATGTATGCGTCAGAAACNTTGTCCATCCAATTAAACCCCCAAAGATCGTTAAAAAAACTATANAGCAATCCCAATCTTTCACTAAAAAAATAATTTGCNGTAACTCCCACAACCGCTGGAGCTATTGCGTAGGGCCATATCAATAATGTTTTATAAGCACTCTTTCCATGTATCACCGAATTTGCCTGAACGGCTAAAAGTAAGCCCAGTAATCCCGTAACAAGTGTAATTACAAAGATATAAATTAATGTAAATTTCAATGATCTAAGATATGCAGGATCAGTAATTACTAGTTCAAAATTATCAAACCCAACAAAAGTTTTTGAAAAGCCAAAAGGGTCCTGTGCTGTAAAGGCATCTGTAAAAGTTTGGAATATTGGCCAATATAAAAAAACTAAAATAATTACTAATTGAGGCGCTATAAATAAAAACGGTGATAAGTTTGAATTAAACTGAACTTTTTTCATAATACTTAGGATAAATGTAAGTCAACTACTTTTTGAATCTAGCTACAAATGTATTATGAATTTGTAAAAAGAAACACAGAATTCATCAAATCTAGGAAAGCGACTAAACGATAACAACTTAATTGTTTTGTTATATAATCTGCGGTTACTGGTTGCTTTACGCTGAAGGATGATAATTAAAATTAGTCTGAAACACAATTATTGTACTTGGTGTGAAAATCTNTAAGATCTTGCTAAANNAAAATGAAAAAATAAATTTAGTNCAAGATACTGAAATATTNNNCATAATGTTATTTGNCTATCTATATAAAGNACTAAATTAAACNCAATTTCACAAATCTANATAATATTAGGAGGTGNNAGGGGAGATGAACTCCCCCTTTACAAAAAATTACTATTTAAGAGTTCTAGCAAACTGCTTTAATAATTTTGCTGAACCTTTATCAGTATTTTGCCAAGCTTTTTCCGCNGATATTTCACCTGAAAGTAATTTGGCTACATTTTCGTAAATTACTTCACGTATTTGAGGCCAGTTTCCAGCTCTATATCCTCCGGGTATAGTTGATCCTTCCAAACTTAATTGTTCTCCNACAGCTTTGTGATATGGAGAAGCATTATAAAACCCAATATCATTAGCAAGTTTTGTCGCNGAGTGAGTTACTGCAGCATACCCAGACATATTGTGATAGTATAATTGGATTTCTGGGGTTGTCATAAACTCTGCTAATTTCATCAATTGTTTATACTCTTCATCAGATTTTCCTGACAAAATCCAATTTGCAGCACCNCCAATAAAAGTTGGGTATTGCTTCCCTTTGGTAACTGAATTCCAATATGGAATGTGGTTAACCGTAAAATTTGGAACAATACCTTTCATTCCACTAAATGATGCGGCTGATCCTAGCCAAAAAGCTGCTTCTCCAGCTATAAATGGAGCCTGATTGTCTCCCCAAGATCTTCCTTTATATGCNTACCAACCTTTATCTTTCCAATCTTTTACTTTTTNCCAGTGGGAAATAAAAGCNGGTGTTTCTGCAAACAATGTTGTTGTTGGAACAGCNTCATATCCATTATTACCATCAGTCATCAAGAGATTATGCCTTGAAAAGAAATTTTCAGTCCATATCCAAGGGCTGTGACTTTGCAACAGTGGTATGAAACCGGCNGNTTTTATTTTTNGGGCAATTTTTTCAAACTCNTCATATGTCTTTGGGATCGANTCTATACCAGCTTTTTTCAAAACATCCATGTTCGCATACATCAAACAAGTAGAGCTGTTGAAAGGTATTCCTATCATTTTACCGTTTGAGTCAGCATAAAAGTTCCTTATACCTGGTATGTAATCGTCTTTATTAAATGACACACCATATTTTTCTGCCATGTCTTCAAACGGGTAAACAACACCATTTTTAACTTGTGCAACCATGATTGCNGCTCCAGCATCATATATTTGGACCATATGCGGATGCTCTCCGGCTCTATAAGCTGCTATAAATGCAGCTAAAATATCTTCGTAACTNCCTTTACTAGTTGGGATAAGTCTTGATTCANTCTGTTTTGAATTCCATCTATCNGCAATATTATTTATTATGTTTTCTAGCTTTCCGGTATGGCCATGCCAGTAATGCAATTCAACTGGTTTCGCAAAAGCTGGCAGCGAAAAAAACATTATACCAAGAATAGCAATAGAACTTATTACTTTAGTCATTTGTTCTCCTTTAATCGAGTTTATGGAAAAAATTATTATTAATCTAATATGATTAAAACGATATTAGATTAATAATTATGATAATNTGNGTGCATATTATCACTTGAAATATTTTTTTACAAGTATTTTATAAAACAATGACGAAACTTATGGAATGGAATAAAGGGATAAAATAGGTTAGTATCTTTTGGGAATCAATTCCTAGGATTCTTTTCAAGATAATTTACAACAATATCAGGGAAATCAGTAAATATCCCGTCTACTTGAACTTCATTAAAAAAAATGTGAAGTAATTCTTCGAAAGATGAGACATATGAAGGTATTCGGTCTGCACGAAATGTATAAGGATGNATTAACAGACTATGTCGACGGGCATTGGCAACTAAATCTGTAATCTGCACTTTTCCTGAATAGTCAATCCCTGTCACAACCTGATTCATCCATGGGCCTATACCTTCAGCATATTGAGAAACTTCTTTCATTCCTTTTTTAGATTTTAAATAAGTAAAATCAGTATCTGACAATTTCCATTGATTCTCTCCAATTAATTGAATTAGTTTAATATTTGTTTTGTGCTNGAATCNTAAAGATTTAAGAGTNTCAGAGTCAAAAGACTGAATAAAGATTGGATCAGAAGCTTCTTTATATCCGTGANGATTTAAAAGANTCAACAGTTTCTTAGCNGGATCGAGCTTATATTGTCGATGAAAGCCAGGAGCTTTTAGTTCAATATAGAGCCCTATAATGCGCCCAGAACTTTTTGACAATCCCTTAACTAGGAGTATCATTTCTTCAAGAGTAGGAACTTCAAAAAGTTGGGATTTGATNGGAAAACGTGACGGGAAGGCGGCGTCCTTTTCATTTCGTGAAGATCTTTCATGTACTTTTAATAATTTTATTTCATTTAAACTGAAATCAATCACATTGTACTTCCCATTGTTATTTGNCCTATCCGGAAAAANATNTTTAACATTCGTNGTTGCTTCAAGGGTCAAGTCATGCATTACGACTAAATGACCGTCTTTTGTCATAACNACATCCAATTCAAGATAATCCGCCCCAAATGCATAAGCCATCACAGCACCAGAAAACGTGTGTTCAGGGACATAGCCTGAAGCACCGCGATGAGCTATTACTAATTTCTTAGCATTCACACTTTGGGAAAAAATACTAAATGCAAACAATGTGAGCAGCATAANTTTACTTCGCATAGGCATAACATTNACATAAAATTTAAAGAAAGTNGGTTAATTATTGATTGATATAAATATNTTTTATAAAGACCGATTGATCCTATCAGATAATCTACTCTGCATTATCATCTAGTTATCAATAATTAGATTGTAACCTTTAGGTTAGNTATTAGTAAATAATTCATAGTTTCATCGGGGTTATGAAGACATGACAAAGAAAGTCATTNAGTATTTTATAAGTTNTTTTATCAGATTGGGGAGCATTCGAGTTAGGGCTATATCATTTGNTAATAAAAAAGTTGAGTGTCAATTNATAATGATGAAATTTCTTATTTCAAACAATGCGTCCAATTAAATCATACGTGTGGGCTTCTGTAATTTCAACATTATTAAAAGTCCCCGGACGAGCNGTCCCCTCATTAATATAAACCAANCCNTCTACATCAGGTCCTTGAAATTCGCTGCGCCCCTGAAGCAGCAAGTCACTTTCCTGGCTGATGCCGTCCACAAGAACTTTTATTTTCCGGGAAATGTAATTATTGTTCCTCAGGCTGCTGACTTTTTGCTGTGCTTCCATCAAGCGCTTACGGCGTTCATGTTTGAGTGCGTTTTGAATAGGGTCGCCCCATTTTGCAGAGCGGATATTATCTTCATGTGAGTATGAAAAAACACCTACATGCTGAAAATGCCCTGCAGATACAAATTCAAGCAGTTCCTCGAAATTCTCTTCTGTTTCGGTGGGAAATCCTACAATAAAAGTAGTTCGCCAGGCTGGGCCCGGAAGAGATGCTTTAACTTCAGCCATTTTATTTTCA
>NYYH01000009.1 GCA_002686705.1 Bacteroidota bacterium | reverse complement strand
AATGAAAGAAAAAAACAATATCAAAAAAAACAATTAGTTTTGTATTAACACTCTCTTAATTTTTGACCCTAAAAGTTCAAGTTTGTTTGAAGACATACAGTTCCAAAATTAATTCCTGACGCATTTCCAGCATCTACATAACCACCTCCATCAAAGTCGAGTACATTTCCATTGTTATCAGTAACAGTTAAAGTAACGGGTACCCCTGAAACATTAGCTATCCACGCTGTGTTTGTATTTAAATTAGTTAACGTTCCATTGTTAGTATTTGTACTTACATCGGTTACTGAAGAACTTCCTGGCCCATCATTAAAATTATAGTGTAAAGCAAGATTATTTCCACTTACACTACCATTCATGTTATTAATGATTTCAGGTACACTAATAGCAGTAGAGTATATTGACAGATTCTCTAAGCTTCCTCTTAAATGACTGTTCCATGTACCTCCTCCAATTAATAATGCTGAATTGTTATCTACATTCCCTCCGGTTGATGGTGAGGTTGTAGTAGCAACAGGGGAACCGTTTACATAAATGGTCATTGTATTACCCGATCTAACACCAGCAATATGATACCACTGACCTTTTGTTAAAGAACCGGTACCAATTCTTGATGGTCCCCAACTAGGTTGGTTGGAGATATAAAAATTCACTTTATAACTATTACTTGGTTGACCGTATGTTGCTATTACCTCACCAGTGTTTTTATCACACCTGTTTATCTCTCCGGCAATAATCCATATAAAACCTTTCGAATCCTCAAAAACATACCTGAGATTATCGGTTTGATTTCGATGAAGTGATTGTAAATGAGGATGAAAATTAACCAATACAGCATTAGGATTGAATTTATATAATCCTCCCCATGCTGTGCCAATAAATATAACACCTGAACGTGTTTTTAAAAAGCAACTAACCCCTTTGTCATGTATATTATTAATATCATTTGTAGCAAATGTTATTGGATAATACTTTTGACTTTCTTCATCAAATAGTTTTAAGTTAATACCATAATGCCCAAGCCAAAATTTACTGCCAGACGTTTTCCTGTTAATAAAATCGACAATTGATTCAGTATTTAAACTATATGGAATTTTTTCTATTTCAATTGAACCAGCATTATTTTTAAGGCGTACCAGATTACTGAGAGTGTTAACCCATATTTTTCCTGCATCATCAATAAATATAGTAGCTCCCTCATCCGTTTCTACAAGTGTCTGATAGTTTCCGTCTATATTATTTCCATATTGATGCAGACTGTAGTTAAGTAGTATATCATCGTAGTTGATAAATCCAAACTCAGATTCAGAGAGAATCCAAAGAAAGCCATCAGGATCGTATTTAATATCCTTAATTATTATGCCCGCTAATAAAGTGTCTTGGGGTTGAAGCAAAATATGGTTGATTTCAATTCCAACTGAATCATGATTAATAACTGGAGTTTTTTGTTCAAGAAAATTTGACTCCTGGATATTTGATATATCAAAAATTCCGATATTGGTACCTATAAGTAAATTGCCGTTTTTTGTTTCACTTATACATTTAATATTTCGCGGGACCACAAGTGTATCAGAGGAAGTAAACAATTTTATTTTCATAAATTGCTTTAGAAAAGGATGATAATAGCTGAGTGCATTATCAGTTCCAACCCATAACATATTTCTTGAATCTTCGAAAACAAAGAAAACATCATTACTGGAGAGTGAATATGGATCTGAAGGGTCTAATTCAAAAGTGTTAAATTCATATCCGTCATATCGTATGAGGCCTCCATCTTTAGTCCCAATCCACAAATATCCGTCATGATCCTCGATAAGAGAGCTTATACGGTAATGCGGCAAGTCAGCATTTTTGCCAATTTTCTCAAAGTTTGGAAAGAAATATTTATTAGTGGGATATAATTCTGTGACATCTATTACCTGCCCAAATGACATAGTAATAGAAAGAAATGGTAGTATCAGTATTTTAACAGCCCCCTTCACCCGCGTAAAGCAAAGATAGTATAAAATGAACTAAATTACTATAGAACCTGAAATATTCACTAAGCCAGGCAATGGTTACAAATGGAAAAATATTATTTAAGCTGCGATTTCTCCATCGCCAAAGTACGTTTTAGCAATGTTGTATAAATTGGTTCGTTGCCAAGTTGGGCCGTAACCACTGATGCTGTAACTGTTGTAATGATAAGTGGTAATATCAATTCATAGTTTGCGGTCATTTCTACAGCCAATACTAATCCGGTAAGCGGTGCTCGTACCGTTGAGGCAAATATTCCGGCCATTCCAGCCACGGCAAATATTCCCGGATGTGAAACAAGATCAGGAAAGTAATAATTCACCACACTACCAAACAGCATCCCGAATACAACACCAATAGCAAGCATTGGAGCAAAAATACCTCCGGGAACACCAGTACCATAACTGAAAATCGACATTAACATTCGGCCTACGAATAGAACTATAAGTACAGATAAAGTAAATGACTGATTTAGTACCTGACTAATTGTTCGGTAACCGCCCCCGATCATCTCAGGAAAATATGCACCGATAATTACAATCACTATCCCTGCAAGAATTCCACTAAAAATAAATGCAATTCGTGATAAGCTGCTGAAAAAATTTAGTGCAATAATAAGTAATTTATTAAACGAATATCCGATTAAACTAAAGAACAAACCAAGGACTATAAATAACCATATGGCAGACATCTCGGGTCTTGGAAAGATTGTCATTTTAATAACAGGATCAGCTCCTACAAGTGCTCTAACCACAAAATCTGACGTACCAGAGGCCACCATAATTGCTGCAACTGAAAAAAAAGTATACCTGAAATGTCCATGCATTTCTTCAATAACAAAAATTATCCCGGCAAAAGGTGCATTAAAAGCACAAGCAAGTCCGGCAGCTGCACCTGATGAAACCAAAGGATTTGTTTTATTATCGGGTTGCTTGAAAATGTCTTTGATCATTCTACCAACATTGGCACCAATTTGAATGGTAGGTCCTTCACGACCTAGTAATAAACCACTTCCTAACGAAAATAACGAAGCAATAAATTTTATAGGCAGTATCCGTTTCCAGCGCATAGGCCTTATCTCATCTAAGGCACCTTCAATTTCCTGAACCCCACTTCCTGATGCTTCCGGGGCAAACCTCTTAACTAAAAACAAGGCAACAGTAATACCTATGATACCAAATAATATGGGCCATATCCAACTACTAATTCCTGAATCGCCGGCACTTGCATATAATTTATCCCTGTAAACCTCAATATACTCGAGGGTAAGCCGAAAAACAGAACCGATTGTTCCGGCAACTACTCCTACAACAAAAGCATAAAAAATTAACCTGAAGTTTTTAGTATCTGCATCTGCAAATCTTTGATCTGACTTCCATTTACTCTTTTGCTTAATTACAGGAGATTTCATTAACCGTTTGAGTTTATACAAAAGTAATTAATTTGGTATATTACGGAAATGAAAAAATCCCATCGAAAATTTCGATGGGATTTACAAAAAACAGGCCGAAGCCCTGGAGATATGTTTGAGAGATGTTATCGTTTATAGGAAAAAGTTGCGATTCTTGTTTTCATGACTTACTTAATATAAATTTAATGGTTGCATTGTAAGTTTGTCCAATACTGTGCCAAACCTCATAACTGTCTGTAATTGTTGAGGATAATACAAGATCGCCGATTGGACACCACTATTCAATGTGCAATATTATACACAATATGTACATAACCGTACACACTATGTGTGTGAGAACTAATGTATTAATAGTTTGTATTTATGTTTATTACAACAAATTAATTAAAATTATGTTTCATTGCTTTTCTTGTAAAACAAATGCATTTCTAATTAATTTTGCATGTTCAATTAGTTTCGAAATCATTACTCATTGAAACAGAGGATTGAATTATAACTATTTTCAATCCAGACACTTTAAACATAAGCACAAAATAATAAGATAGAAAATTATGGGTTTTCCGGAAAGCGAAAAAAAATCACTGAATTTTATTGAATCCATTATTGAAGAGGATTTAGTTGCCAATAAAAATGAGGGCAGAGTGCATCTTCGATTTCCTCCTGAACCGAATGGTTATCTTCATATCGGGCATGCAAAGTCTATATGTTTAAATTTTGGGCTAGCAAATTCATACAACGGTTTATGTAATTTGAGGTTTGATGATACAAATCCTGAAAAAGAAGAAGTTGAATACATCAACTCGATCAAAGAAGACATAGAATGGCTGGGTTTTAATTGGGATGGAAAACCTCGGTATGCATCTGATTATTTTGGTCAACTATATGAGTGGGCAGTTAAGTTAATTAAAGAAGGAAAAGCCTATGTAGATGAACAACCCCAGGAATTAATTAGTGAGCAACGCGGTGTGCCAACACGTCCGGGTATTGAAAGCCCCTACCGGAATAGACCATCACAGGAAAGTCTTGATCTATTTGCACGTATGAGGAATGGAGAGTTTGAAACAGGTGCTATGATACTACGAGCAAAAATTGATATGAGCTCGCCAAATATGCATATGCGCGATCCTGTGCTATATCGCATATTACATCAAGAACATCATCGTACAGGAAACGATTGGTGTATATATCCAATGTATGATTGGGCTCATGGTCAATCTGATTATATCGAAGGAATAACCCATTCAATATGTACATTAGAATTTGAAGTTCACCGGCCTTTATACGACTGGGCGCTGGATCAGATAATTGAAGGAACCTATCGCCCACAACAAATTGAATTTGCAAGGCTTAACCTGAGTTATACGGTTATGAGTAAACGTAAGCTTCTTGAGCTTGTGCAAAACAACTACGTTAACGGCTGGGGTGACCCACGGATGCCAACAATTTCCGGCTTTCGCCGACGAGGTTATACTCCTGAATCTATCAGAAATTTTGCTGATCGCATTGGCGTTGCCAAGCGAGATAACGTAATAGATGTCAGCTTATTGGAGTTTAGTGTTCGTGAGCACTTAAACCAAATCGCCCCACGTGTTATGGGAGTCCTTAATCCTGTAAAAGTTGTTATTACTAATTTCCCTGATGATCAAACTGAAGAATTGGAAATAGTGAACAATCCAAACGATATTGATGCTGGTATCCGTAAAGTTCCTTTTACAAAGGAGATATTTATTGAGCGTGATGACTTTATGGAAGACCCACCGAAGAAGTTCTTTCGACTTGGACCAGAACGGGAAGTTAGATTAATTGGTGCCTACATAATTAAGTGTGAAGATTTCAAAACAGATGATGATGGTAACGTAAGTGAAATTTACTGTACTTACGATCCTGACACAAAAAGCGGTGGGAGTGGTGCCCAGAGAAAGGTTAAAGGCACTATACATTGGGTTTCTGCAAAAGAAGCAATTAATGCAGAGGTCAGGCTTTACGACCGCTTATTTTCTGATGAAGACCCGGCAGGACATAAGGACAAAGATTTTAAAGAATTTCTAAATACAGATTCATTAAAAATACTTGATAATTGTAAACTGGAACCATCATTAATTAATGCCAAACCCGGTACTAGTATTCAGTTTCCGCGCTTAGGCTACTTTTGCATCGATCCCGACAGTAACGATGACAATCTTGTGATTAATCGTACAGTGCCATTAAGAGATAGCTGGGCTAAAAAACGACAATAATATAGTTGAGAAAACTATAGATTCTACCTTAGATAAAAAAACAAGGAAATTATTTCACAAAACGCTTCACGGAAGAGTGCTCATCATTCATTGCCGTGATAATATATATTCCTTTCGGAAGAAAAGATGTATTGATCTTAAATTCAGAATCAGAGGTTTGTCCTGTGTAAACAGTCTGTCCAGACATATTAGAAATCAATATGTCTTTGTTAACATATTCTTTATCCGCAAAATACAATATTATATCTTCAGTTAATTGGTTTTGACCAAGGCTAAATGTAATAGGGCTTTGTTTTTCTTTTATGCTAACAGAAACGCTTGACTGCTCCATAGTCCAATTATTAGGGTCAATATCAATATAAAGTACATCCTTTCCAAAGTACATTGCAACATTCTCCAAATTTTCATTTTGTTGTATAGAAATCAATGTATCAGTACCATCGCCAAAATACAACCTAAAATCCATTAACATATCAAAGAATGGGGTTGAGGAAGACGTAGTTTGCAAAGATGTCATATGAAATGTGCCTTCTAAATTATAATATTCAATATTATATATTGGATATCCTTCGCCATAATACCATTGGTCGAAAAACTGATCAAAATCCCTTCCAGTTACATCTTCGACGGTATTTTTAAAATTTTCTCCGGTAGCTGTACTATCAGTAAAATTAGTTTGAAAAGTTTCAAGTACCTTAAAAAATAGAGGATCATACTGTATCTCATGCCTAAGAATGTGAATTATTGCACCACCTTTATTATATGACAATCTACCACTAAAAATTCTTCCCTCATTTCCAGGATAAATTTCATCTTCAGGTATATATACGCTTCCTCCTGGAGATGACATTGCACTGTTTTGTTTACCTACTATAAAAGTAACTCCACTACTCCATCCATGTATAAATTCTTCGGCTAGATAATTTGCATAAGTAGCAAAACCCTCATTAATCCAAATATCACTCCATGTTGCACAGGTAACANTATCTCCAAACCACATATGTCCTAATTCGTGTGCCACTAAACCAAAAGAAAAGCCACCCATTGTTGTCATGGTTTGATGCTCCATTCCCCCACCAAGCTGAGTTAAACAATGGCCATATTTTTCCTGCCAAAAAGGATAAAGAATAAAAAGATCAGAGAAAAGATCAACCATTGGTGCTGTTTCATCAATGTCATCTTTGTAAAAATCAAGGCATCCCGCAGCATCATAGATAAAATTTTGGATTAGTATTGAATCACCGTCCATTTCTTCTGGATGAGCATAAATATTGTATTCCTGATATTCAGATACTGCGAAAGAGATCAAATAGTAATCAATAGGATAGCTAGATTTCCATTCGTAACGGGTATTGCCATCACCCAAATCAACAATATTGGTTAGCAATCCTTGCGAACCAGCCATATTTTCAGAACTAGTAGTTAGAAATACCCAAACGGAATCTGCTTTATCTTCCAGGTCTTGTTTAACCGCAAACCAATCGGAGGCAGCAAATGGTTCCGATAACGTCCAGGTAACATCTTTTCCCCAACCTGTTGATGTTGAAATACCAGCAAAAAATCCTCCTCCGGTTGGTGGTTGTCCATTGTAGAAGATTTGAGCTGAGAATGCAGATCCGGCACTAATTTCATCTACCGGAACAATCACGTTCTTTCCATCTCTTTCATATACAGTATATTCTACTCCATTGAAAAGAATTTGGGTAATGGTTTGCTCCGGAATTAATTCAATTGCGAAAGTGTCGAGGTCAACTTTGGCAATACCATTAATAGTTGTGTTGCCATCAACATATATCGAAGAATTAGAGACTTCAATATCCAGAAAATAGAATGTTACATCATAATCGTCCAAATATTCACTTTGCCAGTTGTATAAAAAATAATCCAGGGCTTTTAAATTATTTGATTTGCCGTGTGAACATTTGTGTTCAATATTATGATCATTATTAATTTGAGAAAACGAAAAACTTGAAATTAATAATATTGCAAGAGATAGTAATAAATGTTTCATATTGTTGCGAGATTTAATTATTTAAAAATGACATTATGTTGCTTGAAAAAGTTGTTCAGGTTAACAATTATTTATAATGGTTTCTTAATTCTTTGAGTTTACTAAATAAATGCATTATTAGTTGTTTATAAGACACTAAATTAATTTTACGGTTACAGTAATATTAAGATTATTAATTAGAGTGTAAAGGTAGATAAATAAGATAAAACAATTGGTTATTGAAGTTAAATATTGTTAACCGAAAATATCTGGTAATAAAGATTTAAAATTTTAGTATATTTGACAGACTGCTAAATAATTAACTTATGAATCTATTAATAACTTTTGTGTGAACTAAAAACAGAAATCGACAATAAATTAGTATTAATCTTTAAACCTTAAATGATGAAAATTAAAGCTAAAATTTGGATTTATCCATTAGTAATTATGGGAATTGCTGCAATATTAGTCAGCAGTTGTAAAAAAGACAGTGCCAACACTTATTCGGTGATTTACAATGGTAACGGCAGCACAAGTGGTAGTGTTCCATTTGACGATAACAGCTATAAGACAGGGTCAATTGCTACAGTTTTAGGTAATACTGAAAGTTTGAAAAAAATCGGCTTCAGTTTTGCTGACTGGAATGCAGCATCTGATGGTACTGGGACCGATTATACTCCTGATGCTACTATTACAATAGGTAGTATGAATGTGACGCTTTACGCAAATTGGGTAGTTGGTGGAAAACTAACCGTTGCAATAGCAGATGCTACTAATTTTAATGGCCATACGATTTATTATGCAATTTTTGATTCCAACTCTACAGATCCGGATACTGGTGTACCTACCGGCAATATTGTTGGGCAGGGTGGAATAAATATCGTTGATAATTCGGGATTTACAGTAACAGGCGTTTCAAGTTCTGATCAAAGTGAAAAATTATTTGATAATGGAACATATTATTTCTTTGGAATGGTTGACATGAATGACAATGCTCCAACCATGGGATACATTCCGGATTCTGGTGATAAATATGGTAATTTCCTTACTGCTGTTATAGATGGTGATGCCACATTAACACTGACAGAAGGAGATTTTCCATTAACCTGGTAAATTACAAATTGAGGTCGTTTGTGATTAAGTATTACTTTTATCTTCCAGTGGCAAAAATGAAATTGAATAACTTTCTTTAGACTCTCTGTAGCGAGTATGTTCAAATATGGTAGTTCGTTAATAACAATATATTATGGCAAAGAAAATTCCTTATTTTATAGATTCGGAAACTGCGCCAAAGCTATTGCAAATGAAGGGTCTTGAAACAAAAATATTATCGGGCCTTAATGGCGAGGAAATGATGATGGCACTTAATTCAACTTTACCCGGTCATACTGTACCATTACATAAGCACCCTCATGAGCAAATAGGAATTGTATATAGTGGAAAGGCAAGTTTAATTATTGGAGATGAAGAACGCATTGTTGAAAAGGGTGATTTTTATTGCATCCCTGGTAATGTTGAGCATGGTGATACCACTATTGGGGATGAACCTTTTGTTATGTTAGATATATTTTATCCAGTTCGTGAGGATTTCATTGAGAAATTAAAGATACAGCATACTTCAATTCCTAGCAAAGGGAAATAGTAAACAATTGTTAATAAGGCGTATATGTAATGTAGGTTTTTTGTACAATCGAAAGATAACACAAGCTCAACCTGAATCCGTGCTAAATTCTCTAAACCATGTTTTAACAAGCTTACCACTTATTTAGAATATTTATAAATCAGAACATAAATACTCCAAGGATATTATTATTACTAAATTTACACTACCAAAGCCTGGATATTGATTTTAGTTTGTTACACGTATTAACATTTTTATTAACCAAATTATAACATTTATAAATATTTGTTTTAAAAAAAGATAGGGAATAATAATTAATTATTTCACTATTATAAAACTATAAATTAAATTTTATCAAATGAAAGATCTAATAAAATTAATGACTGTAATAACCATAACATTTGGCTTTATTGCATGTGGTCCACAAGCCACAAAAAAAGATGCTGACAATCAAAAGGAAAAGGCATCAACTGAAGTAGTTAAACCAGAAAAACCATCAGTGGCTGAACTTCATGCCTATAAAGCATACCATCATGCAAGATATATGGTTCAAACTGCCGAAGCTGCAGGTGGTACTAATAAATTGCTTCACACTAAAAAACTTCCAACTGAAGGAACTGATGCCGTTGTAACTCCAGCATTGGATCACCTTTATTCAAAAGCTGTAATTGACTTAACAAATGGCCCTGTTTATGTTGATTTTCCAGAAGGAATAAACGATAGATATTGGTCAATTCACATAACCGATCAGGAGCATTATACAATTTTTGACGAAATACGTCCGGTTGGTAAATATGTATTTGTCCGCAAAGGAAGGGATATGAAAGTAGAAGAAGGAGCTACAGTTATTGAAAGCCCGGGTCATTATCCTCACCTATTTATTCGAATTCAGGTAAAAACTGCTGAAGACTTAGTTAATACACTGGCTGTACAGGAGCAAATTAAACTTAGTGGAGAAAGTAAACCTCTTGTAATTGATAATTATATTAAGTTCACATTAAATTCACACGATGTTTATCCTCAAAACCAAGGTATATTAGACGAAGTTGTTGATTTTAATGACAGTAACTATATGAGAGTTGTCCAGTACGTAGGAAAGAGAATTGCTACTATCCCAAATAATATGGGTGGTTTTGGTCCTATAGACAGTAAAGAGATGCACAGCAACGACCCTGAATATCGTGCTGTAGCAATAATTGGCCATTTAGGCTTACCTGCTGAACATGCTCTTTACGCTGCCGGCTTCGTTAATTGTGAAGGACAATTTTTTAATGGTGATAAAACAGAAGTATTTACATTGCCTTATAAACCTCAAGGAGTTGAAGAATTCTGGTCAATTACCCGTTATAATTTTTTAACCAGAAATACTTTACCTGGCAAAAATGATTTATTCAATGCGTATAATACTAAACCAGATGAAAATGGTAATGTAACTGTAACATTCAGTGTAGAAGACCCAAAAGATGGGAGCTATTGGATGCCTGTAGTTGCGGGTGAAGGTTATTATTTTGTTATACGTTATTATAAACCTGATTTAGAAAATATGCCTCCAAATTATTGTGAATAGTAAAACCTGAAAGTAATGAAACACTAAAATAGTCTGACAAAAAATTAAAAATCAAAAAATGGAAAAGAAGAAAAAATCAATTGGCCTTTTTATAATAGCAAGTGCTATTATTTGGGGAATAGTAATACTTGGGTGCTCGTTAAAACTAAGTGGTACAGACTGTTTCGACGAAATCCTTTACATTCTTAGTGTAGGTGCAACTTTTCACCTGATATTTATTTGGGGACCGTTGGCTATTAGGTTAAATAAAATTAAAAAGGGAGAATAACTATAAACTTATACGGAGTATGAAGTGGAAGCATGCAGAATATATCTATTCTAGTAAGACTTCATTATACCCAATAAGAAGGTAGTTTATTTAATGCAGGAACGTAATTGGAGCAAACAGAGAAGTAATCCATATCGACAATGCCAATACACAAAAAGTACCGATTAAGATAGTTGCAAGCTCTAACTTGGAAACCTGATGACTATTCTCCATTGCTTTTGACATATCCATCTTTGCATCCATTTTTTCGCCATCGGTATCACTTACTTCATGTCCCTTCGATTTAGGTATTGCAGTCATCATACCATGTTTTATCCCTCGAGATACCATCCATAGATTTATGGGGTAGGCAGTAATCATTCCTACCATTGTGGCTAACGACATTACTCCCCAAAATTCAACACGAAGTGGATTATGTCCACCGGGTATAATGTGCATTAAAATCACCATGGTTGGGATCATACCTACCATTACCATATTCATCGAAATGGTCTCAGCGAAAAAGGTTTTTCGAACGGCCATCCAATAGTTACCTTTGTACATGGCTATCATGAAAAGGGCCTGAAAAACAAATAATCCAACTAAAAAGGCGGAGGTATATTCTACTATGAGATCTATACCGTTAGGTAATCCAAAGTGAAAGACTATGGCGGCAGAGATTATGATACCCGTTGCATCACCTGCAACACAATGCAATAACGACCCTGTAGCCTGCTTCCAGCGAGCTGCAATAAAAGCATTATGAGTATTTGGTAATGGTTGTCGGCACGATAATAAATAGATAAATAAGCCAATAGGCCCGGTATAAATTACAACCAGTATCCATGCCAGTTTCATTACAGTTCCGGTTGGAGTATTCGTCAAGAAGTCCCAGATGAGAAATATTAGGGCACCTGCGGTAAGTATATACCAAATTGTTAATCCANCAAGTATCATTTCATTCATATATAGTCCTCTTTTAGATTTTAATATGCTGAACCAGAAATCAAAACTAACTAACCCTAATACCTGTAATGCTCTGGTTTATAAGGCCCATTTATGTCAACACCAAGATAATCAGCTTGTTCCTGAGTCATTCTTGTGAGCTTAACACCAATATGTTCTAAATGCAAACGAGCAACTTCTTCATCAAGATATTTAGGAAGGCGATAAACACCAATTTCATATTCATCTTTTTTGTTCCAAAGGTCGATTTGAGCAAGTGTTTGATTTGTAAATGAGTTACTCATCACGAATGAAGGGTGTCCTGTTGCACATCCAAGGTTAACTAAACGTCCTTCCGCAAGCAAGAAAATTGAATGCCCATCAGCAAAAGTGTATTTATCAACCTGAGGTTTGATGTTTAATTTTTCTGTAATCGCCTCCATTTCTACAACCTGAATTTCATTATCGAAATGGCCTATGTTGCATACAATTGCCTGATCGTTCATTTTCGACATATGTTCGGCTGTAATAACATCCTTGTTACCGGTTGTTGTTACAAATATATTTCCTTCTTTAACAGCTTCTTCCATTGTTGCTACTTCAAAACCTTCCATAGCAGCCTGAAGTGCACAAATAGGATCAATTTCAGTTACAATAACTCGAGCACCATAAGTGCGCATTGAGTGTGCCGATCCCTTACCAACATCACCGTAACCTGCTACAACAACAACTTTGCCGGCAATCATTACATCAGTAGCACGTTTTATTCCATCTGCAAGTGATTCACGACAACCATATAGGTTATCAAATTTTGATTTTGTTACTGAGTCATTAACATTTATTGCAGGAACCAGCAACTCACCTTTTTCAAACATCTGGTATAGACGATGAACTCCGGTTGTGGTTTCTTCACTTACTCCTTTCCAGTCTTTTACTGCTCTGTGCCATTTTTGTGAATCTTCGNCTAAAGTGGATTTTAAGATTTTTAAGATTTCACCTTCTTCTTCGCTGGAGGGTTCTACATCAAGAACTGATGCATCTTTCTCAGCTTCAAATCCTTTATGAATTAACAGAGTAGCATCACCACCATCATCAACAATAAGTTGCGGACCTAAGCCATCAGGAAATGAAAGTGCTTGTTTTGTGCACCACCAATATTCTTCCAAAGTTTCACCTTTCCATGCAAAAACAGGTGTTCCGGTAGCAGCAATAGCAGCTGCTGCATGATCTTGAGTAGAGAATATATTACAACTGGCCCATCTAACATCCGCACCTAATGCTTGTAGAGTTTCGATTAGTACAGCAGTCTGTATGGTCATATGTAATGAACCCATAATACGTACACCTTGTAACGGTTTTTCAACAGAATATTTGTCACGAATCGACATTAAGCCCGGCATTTCTTTCTCGGCAATATCAATTTCTTTGCGGCCCCAATCGGCTAATGTAATATCTGCAATTTTATATTGTAGTTTGTTTTCTACAGCTATATCTGACATAGTTTATCTTTTTTTTGTTTTATGAATTTTCGGGTTGCAAAGATAGCAATAAAAGTAGAATCAACTTTACCTAAACAGAATGACCCAAAAATGGAATGTAATAATGGACAGGAAATAGACTTAATCAATAGTTAATTTTATCAGACTGTTTTTTAACTTAGGGAATATCAAAAATAAGGGTTATTACAGTTTCTTTTTCACTACTTTTAATTTCAATAGAAGCATCGTGAATATTGTTTGACTTCAAACCCTCTTGGACAAATTTAGCTTTTTTATTTATAGACACTTTTACTTTTTTTGATGTTGTTTCTTGACTGTTGAAATGTTGGTAA
>NYYH01000106.1 GCA_002686705.1 Bacteroidota bacterium | reverse complement strand
TGATTATTTATACTGGGATACCGAACTTCAGAATTAGATTTTTTTTTCTTTATCATTATAGATCTTAAAAATAAATATGGTGTTAAATAAGAGAAGCAGGAATAGTAAAAGTGAATTTAAAGTCGCGGCAGATAAGCCAAGCACAGACCAACTGATTTCATCGCAATTAATTAAAGCCTGATTGAGGATTTGCTCTTTCAAATCACTAACAGAGTTTGCCTCCTCTAACTTCCCAGAGCAACTTGATGGACCAGTTAATAAATTTTGTTCAATTCCCATATGCCACACGGAATAAAACAAACCGTATAATACTGCCAGCTCTGTTAAAACATAAAGCCATATATTGGATGTTTTGTTAATAAAATAAAAAACAATAAAAATACTTATTATAAAGTAATACGGGTAACGTTGATTGTAACACATTTCACATGGTAAAATATGAAAAATGAATTCTGCAATTAAGGCATTAGAAATCGCAAGAACACTTAAGAGAAAAACAGTAATAGCCCAATATCTAATTAAGTATCTCATATGTATTTAATAAAAATGAAACCTCCAATTAATAAAATAAAAAAAACAAATGTGAATAGATTAAAATATTTATCAATATATTCTTTTATATAGTTTCCAAAAAACTTTAGTAAGGTTGCAACTAAATAAAACCGCAATCCTCTAGAAACTAATGCGATAGCAATAAAATTAATCATATTAATCTTTAGTGCGCCGCTTGCTATTGTAATAATTTTAAATGGGAAAGGTGTAAGACCTGCAAAAAAAACAAACCAAAGCCAAATTTCACCTTCATATTTTGATTGAAAATCAGAATACTCACTTTGATAGGAATATAATTCAATAATGAACTCACCTATTGTTAAATAAAAAAAATAACCAATCAAATAGCCAGCAACGCCTCCAAGAACTGAACTCATTGTACATATGAAAGCAAAAGACCAGGCTTTTGCGCGCTTTGCGATAACCATTGGTATTAAGATAATGTCAGGAGGGATTGGAAAGAAAGAACTTTCTGAAAATGATATAATAGCAAGAAACCAAGGGGCCTTAGGATCATTGGATTTTTCTAGCGTCCAATCATAAAGCTTGCGGAGTAAATTCATTTATATTCAATGGTAGGAGTAGAGGGAATCGAACCCACACCACCGAAGTGACCGGATTTTGAATCCGGCGCGTCTACCAGTTCCGCCATACTCCCTTTTGTTTTTTCTTATGTTTACTTGGTTTTTGAAACTAAGTCTATGATGATATTTATTTCTTTGGAAGGTGTCGAAATAAAAAGGGATAGATCACTTCATTCCCTCTCTTAAGTTTTTGAAAATGTTTCGGCATATTTTTTTATTGCCTTTAGCATGAAAAAAATGCCATTGGTCCTGCTTGGCGTCAATAAAACATCTAGGTTTAAAGTTTTGGTTAATTCGAAATCTGAATTCAGAATATCATTTGGTAAATTATCGCCGTATATGTCAGATAAAATAGTTATCATTCCTTTTGAAATAAAAGCATCAGAATCGGTATGAAATGACAACAATTTATCATTAAGAAAAGGGACAAGCCAAACCTGTGCCTGGCATCCGGAAACCTTGAAACCATCTTGTCGATATTCTTCAGGAAAAGGTTTGGCTTTTTTACCCTGGTCCAAAAGAAACTTATATTTATCCATTGTATCTTCAAAACTATCCAAACTTTCTTTGTAATAAGTAATTTTTTCTTCAATAGTCATATGTTCATGTGCTCTCTGAGCATTAAGGCGGTTTCTTCCGGTAAAACATCCATAATAAATACGCCCGCCATAGATTCAGAACCTGCTAAAATTTTTGGCTTATCTCCTGAACGCAATGGAGGATAGAATTCAACATGAAAGTGAAATGACTTATCATCCAATTTTGGCGCGGCATGCAAGCCCATTATGTAGGGACATTTTTTATTAAGAAAAGAATCATATCCCTTGACCACTTTTTGAAAACAGACTGAAAACGATTTTATTTGTTTATCGTTAAATTGCCACGGCCCAGCAACTTTTTTTTTGGGCATTATCCAAACTTCATAGGCGTATCTTGCAAAAGGAGGAACAGCTGCAATAATGTCATCATCTTGATACACAAAATATTTTTGCTCCAAACTTTCCATCATTGACAGAATGAAATTTTCTTTATGAAAGGCTGCAATTTCTTTTTCAATAACAGGAGGAATGAACGGATAGCAGTAAATCTGTCCGTGAGGATGGTGAAGCGTGACCCCGCATTCTTCACCTCTGTTTTCAAACGGAAGAACATAAGCAACATCATCCCTGCTTAATAATGCAACATACCGGTCATTCCATGTTTCAACTAATAATTGAATGCGATCCAAGGGCATTTCAGCGATAGTGTCATTATGAACATCTGAATATACAATAATTTCAGAATGGCCATTAGAGGATTTTGTTTTAATGCCGCTAATATCAATATTTTTATTATGTGTGTTAAAGCTAGACCAGCGATTAGGAAAAACAGCTATTTCAAAACCGCCAAAAGGTATCTCTGTGGGAAAATTTAAATCACTGCCAGGACAAAAAGGGCAATATTTTTTTGGAGGAAAGGAAGTTCTTTTTTCTCTACTAGATGAATATGTCACCCATTCGTGCCGAGAAGGATTCCATCGCAAATGTGGTGAAGAAGGTGGTGTGACATCTAGTTCTTGCGCGGGTGTTTCAGTGTGTTCTGTTCTGCCATATATAAGAAGTTCTCTATTGTCATTGCGCTTAAAAATACGTTTATGAAATTTTTTCATTTTGCAACTTTAATTCCCAATCAATCGCTGTTTTAATTATAAAATCTAATTTATTATATTTAGGTTTCCAATCAATCATTCGTTTTAATTTACTAATGTCAGATACCACCATTTCTGCATCACCAGGACGTCTTGGGGCATTTAATATGTTGATTCTATTTTTACATAATGAATTAGTCACATTTAAAACATCTTTAACCGAATACCCCTTTCCATAACCGCAGTTGAAAATTTCAGATTGTTTTTTTTCTAATAGAAATTGAAGAGCTTTGATGTGTATGTCGGCTAAATCAGACACATGAATATAATCTCGAATGGGCGTGCCATCAGGAGTATTGTAATCATTGCCGAATATTTGAACGCCCCCCCTCTTTCCAATTGCAGCTTCACTTGCAATTTTGATTAAATGGGTTGGATTTTTTTTTATCAANCCACTTCTCATNNNGGGATCTGCNCCAGCAACATTGAAATANCGAAGTATNATGTAATTTATTTTNNTGGAATCAAATTGTTGAAGATAATGCTCAGTTCTAACCTTTGATTCACCGTATGAGTTAATAGGTCTAATGTTATCTGTTTCAGATACTAAACCTTTGTGTGTTGGGTTTCCATAAACNGTTGCCGTTGATGAAAAAATTATATTTGACAGGCCATTCTTCAAACAAAGATCAAATAATTTAATGGAATTGGTTGTGTTATTCTCAAAATATTTTTCAGGATTACTAACCGACTCTTCAACTTCAACAAATCCCGCAAAATGCATTAATGCCACGAACTTTTTTATCTTTAGTAAAGATTCTATTTTTTCATTGTCATTAATATTGCAATTTAAAAATTCAGATTTAGCAGGAATTAAGTTTTTATTTCCAGTGCTAAGATCATCAATTACTGTGACTTTATANCCTGAATCTAATAAACCATAAGCTACGTGACTTCCGATATAACCGGCTCCACCTGTTACTAATACTTCCATAATAATTAATTATGTGAACTTAAATTTTATTTTTTTATTTTTATCGCATGATAAAGAATAAATATTTCTTATTTTCATTAGATCCCAATTTATTTTTACTACTATTGATCAATTGATTCAACAATGTTGAGGAAAAAACATTTATATGATAAAGAGAATAACATGATTCCTTTACTGGATACTCATATGCACCTTGTTTACCGTGACAAGGCCTCTTACGGCTGGACTAAGGACATACCACCACTTGCAGAAGATAATTTCAAACTTGAGGATTATAATACTCTCACCGAGGGGCTTGGAATAGGCGGCACCATGTTCATGGAAACTGGAGTGGATGATCCGGATTATCAGAAAGAAACCCGGTTTGTAAGCTCTCTTGCAGATGATTCAGATAGCGGCTTGTGCGGCCTTATTGCTTCGATTCGTCCTGAAAACGACGAGGGTTTTGAAACTTGGCTGAATGAAACCATTGAAATGGGCGTGGTTGGATACCGTCGCATCCTCCATGTAGTTCCAGATGAGATGTCGCAAAGCGACATCTTTAGAACAAATGTTCGTAAAATAGGAACATCAGAAAAGTCATTCGATATATGTTTTTTACCAAAGCAATTACCTGTTGCTTTGGAGCTTGCTCAGGCTTGCGATAACACTAGTTTGGTATTGAACCACTGCGGCGTCCCAAATATTGCCGGCGATGAACTTGATCCTTGGAGAAAGGACATTGAAGCCTTAGCGCAAATGCCAAATGTAATCTGCAAACTTTCAGGTCTGATGGCCTATTGCGCACCAGGAACCTCGTCACTTGAAAAAATTCAACCTTATGTTGACCATGTTCTTAACTGTTTTGGTCCAAATAAGATGGTGTGGGGGAGCGACTGGCCGGTCGTCAATCTTGGAAAAGGGCTGCCGGAGTGGATCACAGTAACACGAAAAATTCTAGACAAGCTTTCAACTGACGAGGCTAATGCCATTGCTAATGGCACAGCACAGACTGTTTATAAAGTTGTGTTATAGAAATTTCTAGCTGTTAAGACCAAAATTAATAACTAATATTTAATTTTTATTTTGAAGTCTTATTAATAATTCTTGTATTTATCTTATTTATTTATATTTAGTTCTCAAATATTTAGCTGATTCAACGAGTTTTTTTAATTTAGCACGAGTAATTTCAATAGGCACATGACCAAAACCGCATTCACTTGTTAAAAGTATTTTATCAGGGGAAAAATATTCAAGTAAAGGCTCAGTGTATTTCTCTACCTGTTCAATTGTTTCAATTTCATCTATTCTTTGATCAATTATACCTGCGGAAATAGAGCCTTGAAAATTCCATTCTTTAAAAATATCCAACATCGTATAATGTAAACTACAATGCTCTAAGTGAATTTCATCAATGTTTAATATTTTAAATGCATCAATCATATCTGTATATCGTCCAAAGTAACCCCTTTTACGATGTGCATTTCCACCACAAATATGTAAATTAAATTTTACTCCTGGGAATTGAGATATTATTTCATTTAAAATTTCAGCACCCCATATTGCTTCTTTAACATTTTCTGTCCATACTGGTTCATCAAACTGTATGTATGTACATCCTTCATTCACTACCTGTTTTAATTCCTCAGTTAATACTTTTGCATATGCTTTGGCTAATGCAATATCATCAGGATAAAGATCAGTTCTCTCATTGACACTAAATCGAGCTAACATATGAGGACCGGTAATTGTTTGTTTAACCACTATATTTTTTGGAGTATTGTTTCTAGCCGTTCTCCATTTTTTAGCTAATTTTGTTTTTAGATTATTAATTTCATCTTTAATTACAGCACATTCAATACCAAAACCTTTGGTTCCGTGAGTTTTATTAAGATCAACCCCTTCCATAGAACCTCCAGTTGAAAAATTTTTGTATTTCTTGTTTATTGCATCAACTCCATCAAGTCTTAGTTGATAAAACCAATACATATTTTCTCTGTAACCTTCTCCGTCAGTTATAATATCTAATCCTAGATTTGTTTGCTCTTGGGTAGCCCATTTTATCATTTCTAATGCTTCTTGATCATTTACACTTGTTTTTCTCAGTGTATCTTTCTGAACTTGTTGTCTAGGATAACTTCCAGTTACTGTTGTAAGAAATTCCATAATAAATTATATAATTTTAGGTTATGTGATTTTTAACTTCATTGATAAGACTTTTTACACCATCTGCAAAAGATCTTGGATTAAAATCAATTTCTTTTCTTATTCTTGAATCATCTTGATCATCAATTAAAGGTGTTCTTAATTGATTTTCATCAAAATATATTTCTGCATTAGGTAAAATATTTTTTACTGTTTTTTCTAACTCTTCTCCTGTTACTGTTTGTGAACCAGTATTATATGAAGAAAAATTCAATTTTTCTTTTAATGCCAGTCTTACAAGTTGTTCAGCGCAATCATCAACATAAATCCAGTTGTCTGTACTTTTTTTAGAAAATGGCAAATGAACTGGTTTTCCGAGAGCTGGTTTTGCGGCAAAATCTTCTGCCCAGTTTATAGCTGTGTTTTGTCGGCCATAACCAAATACAACAGAGGGTCTGGTATAAGCAATGCTGCATCCATGTTTTGTTATATATTTTTCGGCCATAAATTCATTTAATAGTTTCATGACACCATAAGTATAAAAATGTTGATCAATTCCACTATAATCATTTTCATTAATTGGTCTTTGACCAAAATAAGATTGGTTGGCTCCGTACACGGTTTCACTACTGGCAAAAACTAATCTTCTTATCTTATATTTTACAATCATTTCAAAAATAGAAGTTGTACCAACAATATTAATTTTGCTTGCTAATAATGGATTGTCTTCACAAATTATTCCTATGCCGTATGCAAGATTTATTACGCTATCAAAATTATATTTTTCAAAAATTAACTCAATATTTTGAAAATTAGTTATGTCTAATTTTTCAAATTTTAATAAATTTAAATCATTTCCTCCAGAAGTATATTTTTCTTTAAGTTTGTCTTTGTTTTTGCCCATATCCAAATCAGCAGCAACAATTTCTAAATTTCTTTTTGCTAATTGGAGAACAACTCTACTACCAATATAACCTGTTGCACCCGTAACTAAAATCGTCATATCTTACTTATTACTATAGATAGTTGTATGATTTTTTATTTATTCTAAATAAAAAATTTCATCCATCATTACCCACGAATTGTTATCCTCATTACCAGGAAATGGATTAAAACAATTAATCATTAAATTTGTCCATTTTTCAACAATAGGTATTTTTTGCATGTCTGTCATATCTTGATCAAAATTATCTC
>NYYH01000087.1 GCA_002686705.1 Bacteroidota bacterium | reverse complement strand
GTACAGACAACTATGGCTGTAGTGATACCATAGTTCAAATGATCCAGGTCTTCGATGTACCTGTACCGGGCTTTACCTTCGATCAGGTATGTGACCCGGAGGGCCAGGTAAACTTCTTTGATGAGTCAGAGATGGGAGGAGACAACTCACCTATAGTAGGATGGAACTGGAACCTATATGAAGGCTACTATTCAACAGAGATAGACCCAAGTTATATCTATCCATATACCGACACCTGTTATACAGTCATATTAGAGATAACCGATGGCAATGGCTGTATAGCAACTGATACCAATACCCAGGTATGTCTGCATGGCACCCTGGAGATAGACTTTAGCTCAACCCGGGAATGTTTGGGAACACCTACGTTCTTCACCGCCAGCTACGATCCACCGAGTGATTCCATAGCCAGTTACACATGGAACTTTAATGATGGCAGTCCACTGCAGGCTACATATCATGATACCATCTCACATATCTTCCCTAACCCTACCACCTACATAGTAGAGCTAGTGGCATTAGATACGAATGGTTGTAGCATCTCAACCTTCCACCAGGTAACAGTCGACTCATTGCCTACCCCACGCTTTACAAATACAACAGGTTCGTGTAGTACCCCTACCCAGTTCACTGATATAAGTTTTGGTGGAGGAGAGTTTATAGAATTTTGGCGCTGGGACTTTGGAGATATTATCTCAGGAGCCAATAACACATCAACCCTTGAGAACCCTACACACTTGTACGGGCCATATGACAGCACCTACCAGGTAAAGTTGACAGTAACCAACTTTAATGGATGTACAGACTCCATAGTACAGGATGTATATGTAGAACCATGTTTGATAGCTGACTTTGGCCTGCCAACAGGTAATAATTGTGCACGCTATGAGCTATGTTTTACAGACACCTCACAGCTATCGAGCAACAATGGGGTTATCTCACAATGGTTATGGAACTTTGGTGATGGCAACACATACTCTTACAATACCTACCAGAACCCTATCTGCCATACTTATGCAGATGGAGGCGACTACCAGGTACAGTTGATNATAGTAGCTACNATAAACGGAACCAGCTACAATGACACAGTAACAAAAACACTGACAGTACATCCAACCCCAGTGGCAGGGATAACAGTAATGCCTAATTGTTTTGGAGACAGCACTATGTTCTACGATAATACCAATACATATAATNAACCACTAANAATGTGGCATTGGGACTTTGGAGATTCGAGCAATCCTAATGATACCTCTATCATTCAGAACCCTGCATATCTGTACCCAACTTATGGAACATATGATACAGAGTTAAAGGTAATGAATCAATTTGGCTGTAGGGATAGTATCACAACCACAGTAGATATTTACAAACCACCGGAGGCAGCCTTTAGTTTTGCTGAGACGTGCATGAGTTATTACACCTACTTCACTGATGAATCTATAGATGACAGCTCTGCTATTATAAGATACAACTGGAACTTTGGTGATACTATCACCATAGGAGACACTTCAAATCTACAAGACCCAACGTACATATACGACACAACGGGAAATCACACAGTAGTGTTAATTGTAACAGATGGCAACCAGTGTTATGACACAATCTCACATAATATAGAGATCTATCCGATCCCAACAAGTGGCTTTATCATAATGGATACACTGCAGCAGGGCCGGATATATCTTGATAACATAAGTATTGGAGCCACGAGCTACTACTGGGACTTCGACTATGACTATGGCCAGAGCAGCACAGAAGAAGATCCTACGCACCAGTACGAGGTAGATGGAAGCTATACTATAATGTTGGTATCCTATAATGATTATGACTGCCCTGATACTACGTACCAGGTATATGATCTATTGTTCACCAATTTGTTTGTTCCTAATGCTTTTGTACCGTCAAACTCTAACCCAGAGCTACGGACCTTCAAGCCAATAGGTATTAACCTAAAGAGTTATAGATTGGAGGTATATAGTGCCTGGGGTAATTTAGTATTTGAAAGCACCGCATTGGACAATGGTGCCCCTGCCGAAGGATGGGATGGCACCTATGAGAACAAGGCATTGCCGACAGGCAGTTATATATGGCGCATATCAGCATTATTTGAAGATGGCAAGCACTGGAAGGGGACAGATAATGGCGATGGCAACACGGCCACCAGTGGAACAGTAACATTAATAAGATAGGAGGAAAGCGATGAGAACAAAAAAAGAAATAATAAAAAAGACACAAACAATCTCAACCCTAGCCTCAAGTCTTATGAAGAAGCTATCATTCTTAACCTCAACCTCAGTCTTAATCTTAACACTTTTGTTACTATTAATACCGAGCAAACAAATTTGTTCACAGGATTTGGACTATGCTCAGCATTACAATAATCCTACATATTATAATCCTGCTTATGTAGGCTTAACCAGGGGATTAAAAGCCCGGTTGAACTATCGCCGTCAGTGGACAGGATTATCGGGTGATTATCACACATACAGTTTTAGTGCAGATATTGCCGAGCGTAGTTTACCCGGAGCCGGAGGAATAGGAATCATAGCCAACCAGAGTTTGGCTGGTAAGGGAGTAATAAAAACCAATATGTTTGGCTTTATGCCGGCAGTACGAATACCTGTAAGCAAGAGCACTATCTTTCAGATGGGAGCATTAGCGAGTGTAGTCACCCAGCAGTTAAACTGGGATAATTTAGTATTTGGCGACCAGCTGGACCCAAGATGGGGCAATATAAACCCCACCTCATTCTCTGGAGCAGCCAGGGACAAGGTAGTGTTCCCTGATTTTGCAGTAGGAGGTGTTTTCCAGTTTCAGGGCAATGATCTTGAAGGAAGCATCGGAGCTGCTGTACATCACCTGACCACTCCCAATCAGAGTTTTTTCGAGGTTACAGCCAAGTTGCCGCGCAAGTACGTATACAATATTGACTTTATAATTACTATAAACGAAGACCAGGGTTATTACTCCAAGCGGCAAGGCTTTAAGTTAAACCCCGGGTTGATGATNGAACATCAATCCAGTTTAATGCTATACACAGCGGGGTTGAACATATATATGTCACATGTATATTTAGGTGTATGGTACAAGAACCAGACTTTGGAGTACGATGAATTTTCCACCTTTAACATCATGGCCGGACTTAATGTACCCTTTAACGAAGAATCGAGAATGAAGATCATGTATTCGTATCAGATGAACATCAATGCTACGCATAACTTCACAGGCCCATCGCATGAGATAGGTATAATCTTTGAGTTTGATGAGATTGGCTTAATCGGTAAGAGCAAGGGCAGTAACTTTATGGCCCCTACAAGAAAACGTACAAACAGCCCTATTGAGTGTTCTCCGTTTTAAGAGGATAGTAAGTAATCTTTTCTCAAATATTACATTGTGTTGTTAACTAAAGTTTGGTTATCAACAAATATTATAATAATCTGGATGGAATGGTTCTCTGGATATTATTTTAACAAATTACATATAAATTTTCTGGTTATATTAAATGTATGGTAAAAGATTGTTAATCAATCTCATGTATTAATTATTTTATCAAGATTGATTACAAATTACCAAACTTGGAATCAATCATTATCGTTAAATTAATAAGAAAATCTATATTTACAGAAAAATTAAATAAACAAATGTGATTATTATTATGAAAATACCCTCCAATAAATTGATATACTGAAGTATAATTTGCTGTCGTAATTTATTACCAGCAAATCTTTCAATCAAACCAAAACCCCCGATAATGATGTAACCCAAAGCAACTTATTAACGTAAATATGGTCTAACAATAGAAAGATCATTTCAAAGGCGTAATTGCCTGACCAATTAATAAATAATTTTACGATCATTTAAGATGATTGGAAAAAAGTAACAAACCATGGATCAATTGCTTACATTTCTTAAATCAAAACTATTATATCTAATTTCAATTCGTAAAAAGATTAATCGATACCTATGTTTGTTGATATATGGTGTATTCCTTCTACCAACTATTGTTTTGGCTGAGGGATCGAAAGAGATATATCCAGTAGGTGGTAGTTTTACAGGTTTCTATTTCTGTAATGAATTCTTAACCCATTGTGGTGGTAACGGTGATCGTACGCAATTTGCAATTTATGGTTGTGATAGTTTAGACCGCTTAAATATTGTAGTCAATTCTATTGATGAGGTTGTTTATATGGGATTTGACGGAAATAGTGGTGGTAGCTGGCACATAGTTTATAGAATTAAGGATATCAATGGAATTGTTGTGAAAACTGAAGAGGCACTTCCAACAGGTGGAATAGGCTTTATAAATAACATCGGCGAAGCCAGAGAAGGTCCTGAACAATTAGTTGGCCCAACGGGATACGCTGCAATAGAATGGACTCCGCCGGATGTTGGAATATATTATATTGAATTTCAGAGAGTATTAAATAGCTCACCAGGAACACCTTCTGATGGTGATTTCTATATAGATTATATGGACATAACTGTAGCTAATAGTGTAACTTCCACTGCTATACCTGGAAGAGTTTATTCTCATGCATGGCAATTCCAAGATTGGACAAATTCAGGGGAGTGTTATGGCAAGTTCTATGTTTATTCTACTGATAGCATTGTTACTTCTTTGCAATTGAATGATATGAATGGTGGTATGTGGTTCTTGTACTGTAATCAAAGCGGAGTTGGAACTTCTGGCGATTTTGAACAAGATAGGAAATCAGTACCTTTCTTTCAGGTTTATCTACCTGAGTACAGAATTTTCCTAAATGAACCGGATACTATTCTCTTTCCACCGGCTACAGTCCTGGGTTCAATTATTCCACCTATAACTGCAATAAAGCATTGTGATGATGGAACTATCGACATTCTGCTTGAAGTGGATAAGACAGGGAATGTCGAAATCGAGCTCTCTTTTCCTCTACCTTACGCTACTCGTACTGTAACAACAAAGGTATTTGCTGGCGTAAATACTATAATATGGGATGGGTATGATGGGACAACCCCTGATTCTTTAGAAGTACCTAATAACACACCCATCAGTTTTACTGTAAGTTACATTAACGGTTTAACTAATCTGCCATTGTTTGATGTAGAAAGCAATAACAATGGTTTCGTTATTGAATTAGTTAGTCCTGCGGGTTCACCAGCGCCACTTGTGTTTTGGGATGATTCAAACATACCTGGTGGTACAACTAACTTTATGGGATGCACTGGCATACCTTCTCCATGGTCAGGTTGTCATCCTTGGCCGGACGGAGATTTCCACACAATGAATACATGGTGGTACACATCATCTATTACTTCCGATACTGTATATATTGTTGAGGAACGTGGCCCCGATTCATTAGAATTTAATCAAACTACTCAAAACTATTGTGCAGATTCAATAGGTATACCAATATCTGTAACAGCAGATCCAAATAGCGAAACCTATCATTGGTTCTTTACAGGTAACGATGTTACTATAAATCAAACTCTTCCTTCAGATAATTCTGTCACAGTTGATCTGGGGCCAAATGCAACTGCAGGAAATATTGGTGTTTATGGTTACAATACGCTTTGTGGTTATGGTGATACTTCCTATTTATATTTAGGAATACAAGAGCTACCCGTTGCCCTTGCAGGCCCTGATACCATGAGTTGTGATAATTCACCCTATACTCTTGCATCAGCTTCAGCTTTAAACTACACCACAATTTCATGGACAAGATCAGGCGATGGTACATTCGATAATACTACAATTCAAAACCCTACTTATACCCCAAGTGCTAATGATATACTAGTCGGTAGTGTAACATTAACAATTACTGTTACTCCTGTTTCGCCCTGTAGCGGAAATGTTTCAGATGATATGGTACTCTATTTTGGTGCAGATGCTGAAGCCGGTTCCAGTGATACTATTTGTCAGGGTGATCCATACGATTTTTCTACTTCGATCATTCTGCCCGATACCAATAATTGTGATTCAATGTTATGGTTAACAGCTGGAATAGGAACCTTTAACGATCCAAGGCTGATCTATCCCATTTACTTTACTGACCCAACGGAATTGGGCGATATTACTTTTTCTCTGATTGCTTACGGCCCACTACCCTGTGATAATGACACATCTTTTATGACACTCACTGTTGATTCAGTTCCAACAGGGAACTTTTCCTATGTTCCTATCGACACATGCTGCGTGGCTGAATTAGTGGCTTTTGATGCTACTAGTACTTGTGTAATTACTTCATGGCAATGGGACTTTGGAGATGGAAACACAGCTTCAGGTCAAAATGTAAATAATACTTATGCAATTGGAGACTCTACCTATAATATTACCCTAACAATCTTGAATAATTATGGTTGTGTGGAAACTATTACTGATTCAATTTATGTGGATTCTGTTAATGTGGACTACACCATTACAAGCAACCCAACCTGTTTGGGTGATACTGTATTTTTTAATGGAACGGGTGATACTATTACACATACCAATTGGGATTGGGACTTTGGAGATGGAAGTAGCCTGGCAGTTGGACGTGATGTTACCCATGTATATACAACAGCAGGCCAGTATGATGTAACCCTTGCAGTATGTAATGACACAACACAATATACCATCACAGTCAACGACACGTCATTCGCAAATGCTGGTTCTAATGAAACTTTATGTGAAAGCTTTCCTTTCGACTTTTCCACTTCCACCATTGCTCCAACAGCAAGTAGTTATGATTCTTTACTATGGTACGGAGGAGCTGGTAACTTTAGCGATCCCAAAGTGTTATTACCAGTTTATACACCAGGAGTTGGCGAAGAAGGTCCTGTTGAACTATTTTTAGTATCTTATGGTTTACTACCTTGTAGTAACGATACATCCTCAATGATATTAACTCTGGATTCACTTCCGGAACCTGCCTTTAATTTCGTGCCTGGCGATTCTATTTGTATTAACGAAATGATAAGCTTCACAGGTACTAACAATAATACAACAACCATAACAGACTGGGATTGGGATTTTGGGGATGGTAGTGTTGATACAGATCAGAATCCATTTTATGCATATTCACTTAATGGTGATTTCAATGTCCGGCTAACTATTACAAATACTCAAGGGTGTATAGATTCGGTAACTCAACAACTCACAATAAATCAACTTCCTGATGGAATTATAACCATTGGGCCCAATGATAGTATTTGCGCTGAACTACCTCTAAACTTTGATGGAACTGATGATAATGGCACCACAGTAACCGATTGGGATTGGGATTTTGGAGATGGTAATTTAGCTTCCGGGCAAAATGTAGTTCATACATATATGTCTCCGGGAACTTATAACATAATACTTTATCTAACTAACGATAATAGTTGCTTAGATACTGCTTATGCGACAGTTGTTGTCCACACTTTACCCTCATCTGATTTTACAATTTCACCTAATGATACGGTATGTATAAACGAAACTGTAACTTTTGATGGCTCTGATATTAGCGGTACTAACATTGCCTCATGGGATTGGGATTTTGCTGATGGCAACCTGGGAACCGGACAAAGTACAACACATACTTATTTAGCTCCATTTCCATTGGTTGATAGTGTTATGCTAATAGCAACTAATGATAATAGTTGTGTAGATACTGCCTATCAAAATATATGGGTAACGGATCCTACAATAGGACTTAATATTTCACCAAAGCCTGCATGTTTGGGCGATACAATATCTTTTACAGGAACAGGTGATATTGTAACTTATACAGATTGGAACTGGAATTTTGGTGATGGCGATACTCATATTGGAAGAGATACCTTACATTTATATGCAACACCTGATACTTTTGAAATAACATTATCAGTATGTTCAATCACGATTATTGATAGCGCAATAGTGTATCAAACTGCTACTTCTGATGCAGGCTCAAACGAGTCATTATGTGAAAGCTTTCCTTTTGACTTTTCTACTTCATCAATTCTCCCAACGGCTGTTAGCTACGATTCCTTGTTATGGTTCGGAGGTGCAGGAACCTTCAGTGATTCCAAAACATTATTACCGGTTTATACNCCTGGAGTTGGNGAAGAAGGTCCTGTNGANTTNTTNNTGGTANCNTATGGNTTNNTNCCNTGNAGTAANGATACNNCNTCAATGATNTTAACNCTNGANTCATTGCCTGAGCCGGCTTTTAATTATGTACCTAACGATTCTATCTGTATTAATGAAATACTAAGCTTTTCAGGCATTAATAACAACACTACTTCTATAACAAATTGGGATTGGGATATGGGGGATGGTAACCTTAGTACATTACAAAATCCATTTCACTCTTTTGCTACTAATGGTATTTTTGATGTTCAGTTAGTCCTTACGAATGCTCAGGGTTGTGTAGACTCTATAACGCAACAGGTTACAGTACACCAACTTCCCGATGCTCGAATTACAGTTGGACCTGATGATACTATTTGTGCTCAGCTTCAGCTTAGTTTTAATGGTTTTGATGATAATGCTACTACTGTAACTGACTGGGATTGGGACTTTGGAGATGGTAATATAGCTTCCGGACAAAATGTTAACCATACTTATTTGGCAGCAGGAACATATGCCGTAACCCTTTATCTTACAAATGATAACAGTTGTTTGGATACAGTGGTTAGAAGTGTCTTTATCCGTACTCTTCCTGAATCCGACTTCACTATTTCTCCCAACGATACAACATGTATGGGAGAATTAATAAATCTGGATGCTTCAAATATCACTTCAGATATCACACAATGGAACTGGCAGTTTGGCGATGGAAATACAGCTATTGGCCAAAATGTTACTCACACATATAATAATCCAACTAACCAAGATTATAATATATTGTCAATTTATACAAATGGATTTGGCTGTCTTGATACAACTATCCACCAACGTCGTGTCGAAAATGTAATTATCGGTTTCAATACGGTACAAAGTCCAACTTGTCAGGATTATACTGTCAACTTCACAGGCACCGGAACCATGGTTACATTTACTCCATGGGACTGGACCTATGGCGATGGATCAGCACCCGGTTTGGGACATAATACTTCTCATATCTATACTTCACCAGATACCGTTGATGTCGTGCTCGATGTATGCTCTGAGCAAGCAGTTCAGCAGCTCATCATTAATGCACCTTGCCAGGTAGATGCCGGGTCGGATGAAGTTACTTGCCAAGATGTTTACTTTGATCTATCTATGTCTACAATTCCACCCACTGCTGATGACTTTTCATCTTTATTATGGTATACCAATGGGCTTGGAACAATTAGTGGATCTACCACATTATACCCAACATATTTCCCTGATCCAACCGAAGGCTCAATTGTAAACGATACAATAATCATGACATTGGTAGGTGTTGGAATACCTCCTTGCGAGAATGATACATCTACAATGGAGTTAGTTATTATTCCCGGAGCCTATGCACAGGCTGGTTCTGATGAGAACTCATGCTTTGGTGATCCTTATGATTTTGCGAATTCCACCGATTCTTCATTCGCAACCAACTATGTAACTCTATATTGGACTACTAGTGGAACAGGCTCATTTGTTAATCCAAATGTAGAACAACCAATTTATATCCCCGGACCAAATGAAATAGGCCCTGTTACACTAACTATGGTGGCGGCGAATGTAATCAGTTGTGACTCAATCGATGATATGGTCCTTACCATACGCCCAACCTGGGAGATGCCGGTAGATATTACTGTATGCTACTATGATTCAGTTTATGCCCAGGGTGCCTGGCAATATGCATCAGGTATTTTCTATGATACACTACCCACAGCTAATTATGGTTGTGATAGTGTAATAGTAACCAACTTAACGGTCCGTCCTAAGATTGACCGTGACTTTGTTATAAGTACCGGTGATTCTATATGTTATGGAGAGTCTGTTGGATTTACATCTACTGGTTCAGCCAATCTAACCAGCTGGCTATGGGACTTTGGAGATGGAAACACCTCCACAGTAATGAACCCGACTCACCAGTATCTTGCCTATGGAAACTTTACTGTTATATATTATTATACCGATGATAATGGTTGTTCTGATTCTGCTACTAACCAGGTAACAGTTTTTGAGATTCCAGATGCAGATTTCACAATTAATATGACAAATGCTTGCGTTAACACCCAGGTAGGTTTTAACGGTACAAGTAATTCTAATATAGTATTATGGGAATGGGACTTTGATGACGGTCAATATGGCATAGGTCAGAACACATCACATGTATATACTACATGGGGGGATATGAATGTGGCCCTTACAGTAACTGATATTAATGGCTGTACTGAAACAGTCATTAAATATCTGACAATCGCCCAACCCCCGATAGCAGATTTCACCTACTACTATATCATCTGTGATTCCTTACAGTTCACGGACTCATCCACGAGTGCAGCAGGCTACAACATAGTCACCTGGGACTGGGACTTTGGCGACGGAGTAGGAACTTCCGACCTACAAAACCCCACCTACCAGTACCCAAGCAATACCACTCCCGGTGGTGAAGTATACAATGTAACTTTAACCATAGCAGCCGATAGCAATGGCTTTATATGTACCGATTCAGTGGTACTACCTGTAACAGTACCATCCTTGCCCGATATCTTCTTCACCTGGACGCCCGATCCAACATGTTTAGGCGACACGACCTGGTTCTTTGGAGAGAGTGGTTTTCCAATAGATGTCTGGCATTGGGACTTTGACGATGGCGACTTTTCACTGGATCAATATGCTACACATCTCTACACTGCCACAGGCACCTACAACGTATTTCTAGACATCACTGACACGAACGGCTGCGTAAACACACTCAGCAACATAATAACTGTAGACTCCGTTCCCGAAGTAAGCTTCACAATGAGCGATAGTGTCCTCTGCCACGGTAACGAAGTGCAATTCACCTCTACAGCTAGCGCCAATGTAGAAACCTGGTTCTGGGAGTTTGGCGATGGCTCATTCAGCCCCGATCAAAACCCGATACACTACTACCCATCCGGTGGCACCTACATAGTCACCCTAACGGTAACTGATAGCTCAGGCTGTAGCAACACTGCTACGGATAATGTACTTATCCTGCCAGCTCCAACAGCGGACTACAGCTATCAAAACTTAACATGCACCTCGGTAGTGTTCACAGATCTAAGTATAGCCCCTTCAGGCTATAACCTGGTAGAGTGGTTCTGGGACTTTGATGATGGCTTTACCGCTACGGTACAAAACCCTTCGCATAGCTTTGCTGGCGGAATGGGTGTATACAATGTAATGCTGATAGTAACAGCAGACTCCTCTGGATTCAGCTGCACTGACACTATTATACAAACAGTACTGACCCCCGGATTACCGACAGTATTTTTCACCTGGGATCCTGAACCAACTATGCTTGGTGATGCCACTAGTTTCTTTGGTACTTCCGGCAATACAATTGTAGATTGGTACTGGGACTTTGACGATGGCAACTTTGCCACCACCCAGGATGCCACAAATATCTTTGCTACGGTAGGCACTTTTGATGTAGAGCTAACGGTAACAGACATCGATGGATGTGTAAATAGTGTCATCCACCAGGTAACGGTAGTTAATGTACCCGAACTGGATTATCATTGGGATAATGCCTGTGAGGGTGAAGAGATACAATTCTATATCGACAGCCCACCGACAGATATACCGGCAGTAGTAAGCTGGGCGTGGGACTTTGGCGATGGAGGAGTAAGCACAGATATGGAACCCACCCATGTATATATAACCGCAGGCACATATAATGTAAGTTTGACCATAGTAGATACTATGGGAGCAACGAATACACTTACCAAACCCATTACAGTAAACCCACTACCAACAGCACTCTTTAGTATAGAAACACCAAGCTGTGAAGGTAACCCGGTACAGTTCCACGATCATAGTACTACACAAACAGGCTTTATTACAGAGTGGTTATGGGACTTTGGCGATGGTAATACTACTACGGTAGTCTTTCCAGACAACCCGGATGTAAGCTATACCTATGCAGCAACAGGCACTTATATAGTAACCCTTACAATCACCAATTCTGACAGCTGCTCAAACAGCACCCAGAACCAGGTAACAACCATACCGAGCCCAATGGCTATGTACACTAGCAGCAGTGGATGTGCCAGTGGCCCTGTAAGCTTTACTGACACCTCTATAGAAAACGGGGGAGGCACAATCATCACCTGGGAGTGGAACTTTGATGATCCGGCTTCCGGCCCTGATAACACCTCTACGCTTCAGGACCCCATCCATCAGTTCAGCACATCGGGTGATTATGATGTACAGCTTATTATCACAAATATAAATGGATGTAGTGACACTACAGAATCGGCAATCACACGGTGACCGATGATGAGGCCGTGGCCATGAACACCGGGTG
>NYYH01000008.1 GCA_002686705.1 Bacteroidota bacterium | reverse complement strand
TAACCAAATGAACCTGCCATTCCACAGCAACCCGATGGGATCTCTTCGGCTGTATAGTTAGCAGGGAAATTTAGTACGTACATGGTAGAATCGGTTCCAGTTAAGGCTTTTTGATGGCAATGACCGTGCAACTTGATATGTTGCTTTCTATCAGTGAACTGCTCCTTTGTTATTTTTCCTGACCTAATCTCCTTTTCAATAAACTCTTCGATGGTAAATGAATTTTCGGCGAGCTTCTCTGCGCTTTCAACCAGTACTTTATCAGCCAGATCAATATATTCATCCCTGAAAGTAAGTATGGCAGATGGCTCAATGCCAACAAAAGGTGTGATGTCAGTAATAACATCTTTAAGCAATCTTATATTGCGGTTTGCAATAGTCTTGGCCTTTTTAACTAACCCTTTCGACAGATAAGTCCTTGCACTCTCAATATGTTCAGGAATAACTACATCATATCCTAACTTGGTAAGAAGTAATATTGTTTTGATCCCAATATTTGTATCATTAAAACGAGTGAACTCATCGTTAAATAAATATACTTTCCCATTAGGAAATGACTTTTTATTAAGTACTTCCTTGTATAATCTATGCCATTTGTCGAGCGTAGTTTTGTTTAAGGTTGGTATCCTGCGTTTTGTTGTAAAACCAAAAACAATTGAAGTGATCCTGGAAGTGATGAAGTTTTGACTAAAAAAGTTAAATAGTGAAGGAAAATTGCTACCAAGCTTATTCATTTTGGAGATATTGGCGATTAACAATGTCCTTAACGGGATACGATTATCCGCATAATAATGCTGTAAGAATTCGGCTTTTAATTTTGCAATATCTACACTCGATGGACATTCTGACTTACATGCCTTACATGATAAGCACAGGTCCATTACCTCATAAATCTCCTTGTAATCAAAGGGGTTGGCTTTTGATGAATTAGTTAAAAACTCCCTCAATAAATTTGCCCTTGCTCTTGTAGATTGATTCTCATTACGGCTTACCATATAACTAGGGCACATGGTGCCTCCAATTACTTCTGTTTTACGACAAGTTCCTGTTCCATTACATTTCTCGGTTGCCCTCAGTATGCCAAGATCTTTCGAAAAATCAAACACTGTTTTTATATCCCTTGTTTCCTGCCCCGGTTCGTAACGGAGAAAGGTGTTCATTTTAGGCGTGTCAACAATTTTACCAGGATTAAATATATTATCAGGATCCCACGCTTGTTTAACTTGTTTGAATAATTGGTAGTTGTGTTCACCAACCATTGTTGGGATAAATTCACCTCTTAACCTTCCATCTCCATGCTCCCCACTCAGGGAACCACCAAATCTCTTTACAAGCTCTGCTACTTCTTTTGCCAGTGTATAGAATAGCTTTACATCTTTGGGATCTTTTAAGTTTAATATAGGTCGTAAGTGAAGTTCTCCGGTAGCTATGTGAGCATAATAAACGCACTTCTTATTATACTTGTTAAGAATTTTGTCAAATTTATCTATGTAATCGGGTAGGAGCTCAGGGTTAATAGCTGTGTCTTCAATTACTGCAACGGGCTTTGCATCACCCGGCATATTGTTGAGGATACCAAGACCGGCTTTGCGTAATTCCCAAACCTTAGCTATGTCAGAATCTTCTATCACAGGGAAATGATATCCATATCCGGCTTCCTTCATTTCCGTTTCCATTAAGATTATTTTGCTTCTGATTATTTCGGGATCTTCTTCTGCAAACTCAACAATTAATATTGCTTCAGGTTCGCCTTCAACAAAAAATCGATTTTTTTCTTGTGCTAAGTTCTTTTTTGTGAGCTCAAGTATGGTACTATCCATTAACTCAATGGCAACTGGTTTATGTTTAAGAGCTAAAATATTTGCCTTTAAAGCTTCTTTTATAGTATTAAAATGTAAACAAACAAGTGCCTTGTTACTAGGAGGGAGGGGCACCAAATTTAGTTTTATTGCAGTTGTAAAGGCTAAAGTACCTTCTGAACCTGCTAATAAACTTGAAAAGTTAAACTGATCACCTTCAGAATCAAAAGGCTTCATCTTCAATAACAAATCTAAAGCATATCCTGTGTTTCTTCGTCGTATGTTACTGTCGGGAAATTCTTTATTTATTTCAGACTTGTTATTATTATCTGAAAGGATTTCGTGTGCACTTTTGTAAATCTTATTCTCAAGTGTCTCGCCTGTTATTTTATCCTGAAATTCCTCAATTGAAAGAGGTTTGAATATTGCTTCACATCCATCACTAAGAATTACTTCAACTTCTAATGTATGGTCTCTTGTACTTCCATAAATTAATGAATGCGAGCCACATGCATTATTACCAAGCATGCCTCCTAGCATACATCGGTTTGATGTTGATGTTTCGGGGCCGAAAAACAAACCATGCTCTTTTAAAGCAAGATTCAGTACATCTAATATAACTCCAGGTTCAATCCTTACCCATTTTTCCTCTTTGTTGATTTCAAGTATCTGTGTCATATGTTTCGACACATCTGCTACGATTCCACTACCAACAACCTGACCTGCAAGAGATGTACCGGCAGTTCGTGGAATAATAGATGTATTGTTTTTTCTGGCAAAATGGATGAGGTTTATAATGTCTGACTTGTTTTTTGGGTAGGCAACAGCAGTAGGAATCTCGCGATAGGCAGACGCATCGGTAGCATACATCAAACGGGTTGACTTATCGGTGAAAATCTCGCCAACAAAAACTTTTTTAAACTCAGCTAGTCTGTTCTGCAGTTTATCCATTACTTCTTTTACTGAAAAGGCAAATATAGCAGGTATAAGGGAAATATGGGTATATGTAAATAGGATTAACAGTCAATTAATTAATAAAATCCAAACAGCATCATATATAGATTTAAATCATCCACACTAATTTGATATAACGTGAAAACTTTTTCAACTGCCTCTTTCTCATATTTTACATTTAATAAACTATCACAGATTTCTTCTTTAAAACTTATATTACCGCCAATATCAATATTTTCTATTATTCCCTTATTAATTCTCATATTAAGTTTAATACTATTAAGTTCGTGTTTATAATTGTACGAAGGGGAGTAGCCGTAGTTCCAGTCCCAACTTTTATATTTGTTTTCAACCAGTTCGTTGATGGAGGTTATATCTCTGTCAGTTAATTGAATAGTAGATTCAATTTTGAAGTAATCAATAAAGTATTTTGTGAGCTTATCTATAAATTCCTCAATTTGTAAGGGTGTCGTCAACTGATCGGCTATATTAGCAACATTAGCCCTAATGGATTTCACTGATTTATCAGAAATGTTAAAATCGCCTTCCCGAATAGAAGCTTTCAGATTATCAATATCAGTGTTGAATAATATAGTGCCATGGTGCAACACCCTGTTCTTAAAAACATGAGCCGAATTACCTGAGAATTTTTTGCTGTTTATAGTTAGGTTGTTTTTTCCTTCAAAAACGGCAATTAATCCCAATGTATGCAAGAATCCAATAATAGGTTCAGTGAATTTTCGGAAATCAACAAGTTTCTCCTTGTTTTCTGATGATGTAATTATACTGTAGTTAATATTTCCCTCATCGTGGTAAACAGTGCCACCTCCGGTTATTCTTCTGATAACAGGAATATTATTTTTATTAACGAAATTCATATTCACCTCTGCAATTGTATTCTGGTGCTTTCCAACTATTACTGATGGACTACTTTGCCAGAACATAATAATATCATCTGTGTAATTTTTTAGGAAATACTCTTCAGCAGCAATATTGAAGTATGGGTCAGTGATATTGCGCTAACATGACGACGGCTTTGGTACGATCTCCTTAAGTAAGGAAATTTCAATACTATCCAATTCTTTGATATTGGTATTACTCTAACAACTCCACCATAATCTGAATCATTAAAATACCAATAGCTTTCAGGATTATTGAAATTATGATAAGAAATAGGTGATAAATCATTAAGGAAGTTAAAATATTGACCAGTTAGTGGTTTATCCAAACCAAGGTCCTTTGTAATTGCTTCTACTGAAGAAACGTCAGATCGTTGACCCAATAACATACGAGCCGGATCGCCAGGCAGTATATTGAACAGGAAGAAAATTACCGTAATAACTCCCCATAATACCAAAAAACCATAAAATAACCGTCTGAGAATAAACTTAATCATGAGATATTAGTTCTTCCACTTCGCTAATTTGTGGAAAATCGTTGTGATGCCATTTTGAAATAACTACTCCATCTTTTAGTAATACCAGTCCCGGATTTGAACGAATCATTGCCTTTAGTTCAATATCATCAGCAAAATAAACATCATAATCAATTGTATACAACTTTCTATATTTTTCAATAACATCTTCTGTAGAACTTGTAAGCAGTGCCACATCAATATTATTTTCAATCATTTTGTGGAAAATACCAGAAGCATCAATCATCCCCTGTCCAACTGCCTCATCTAAATCATAAGACGCCAATACAAACTGATAACCGGGATTTTCAATTATCTGTTCTGTGAGATTATTCCCATTTTCATCTTCGATTATCAATCCATGCTTCATAACCAGCTGAGAATCATCAATTCGTTGATCAACAAACTCCCATTCCGATAACCAAACTGAATCATTCCACGGGTAATCTGGCGAAATATATTCTTTTATTTCACCGGTATTTTTGTTCTTGTAAGCAAGATACGAAACTATTGTCTCGCGTCCGGTACTTTTCATATCGTTCCCAATTTCCCAGTCTCTGAAATCGACTACTGGCAAATGATTATAATTGTACGACATAAACCATCCGAATCCAGCTATAAATAACAGAAGAACTATGAGTTGAGTGCCTTTACCACCCTGTCGTTCAATTTTACTTCTCCAAGCAAATATTGATATTGCGAATATCAGCAGTACAATATTTTTATAAAATGTTTGCCAGTTTGTTAATTTAATAGCATCTCCAAAGCAACCACAATCAGTAATCAGATTGTACCTTGCATCAATAAAAGTTACGACTGTAAAAAAGATCATTAACATCAATACTCCTAAGGCTGCAAGACGAAGGCGTAATCTAAAAAGTAATGCAACTCCCAGGAAAAATTCAACACTGATAACCAATATTGTTAATGCAAACGAAAAATCAATAAAAGAATACCAACTGTAGGCTTCGAGGTAGTCAACCACTCTGTAATCAGTACCCAATGGATCAATTCCTTTTACTGTGGCTGAGAATATAAAAACCAGACCTGTAACTATCCGAATAATCTTCACTAGCAACGGTTCAATATTTTTTTCCTTAGGCATCTTCTTTCTCGATTATCAATTTTATTAACGCAAATAGTGAATAGTTTATGATATCCTGGTAATTAGCATCAAGACCCTCCGACACAATTGTTTGTCTTTTGTTGTCTTCAATTTGTTTAATGCGTAATAATTTCATTAATATAATATCAGTAAATGACGACACGCGCATATTGCGCCAGGCTTCATCGTAATCATGATTTTTGTTCATCATTAGTGCACTGGCTTCATTAAGCTTTTCAATATATAGCTCAATTGCCTTTTCAGCACTCATATCAGCCGACTCAGCAACACCTAATTCAAGCTGTACAATAGCCATTACAGAATAATTTACAATCCCAACAAATTCAGGAATTATGCCTTCATTTACCAAACTTACTTCCTTAACTTGTAGGGTTCTGATTCTGTTAGCTTTGATGTAGATCTGATCTGTTAAACTTTCCAACCGAAGAATGCGCCACGCCGTTCCGTAATCTTTTTGCTTATTTTCAAATATATCCCTGCAATATTCAATTACCTCTTCAAATTGAGCTGCTGTATCTTTATTCATTCCCCGTTAATGAGTTTAATTTTACCTTTGCTATAAGTTTACAAAGTTTGTGTTTAAATGAACAATAAAAGTACATCTTTTAATGAAATCAGAAATATTAAGGTCGATAATAAACTAATCGATTTTTCAACACCAAAAATAATGGGTGTCTTGAATCTAACGCCTGATTCATTTTATGATGGGGGCAAATACAAGGATAAAGATATTTGGATTAAGAGAACAGAAGGAATGTTAAAGAACGGAACCGACATTATCGATGTTGGTGCAGTTTCTACCCGACCCGGAGCAAAAGAGGTATCTGTTGATGAAGAGCTCAAAAGAATCGTGGAACCAGTTAATATATTAACCAATTTATTTCCGGAAGCTGTTTTTTCTATTGACACATATCGAGCTAGAGTAGCAGAAGAAACAGTTAACGCAGGTGCCCATATTATTAATGACATATCAGGTGGAACAATGGATACCAATATGTTTGCAACAATAGCAAAGTTAAATGTCCCCTATATACTTATGCATATTCATGGCACACCACAAAATATGATGAGTTCACCAATTGAAGACAACATAGTTTCAATAGTGAAAACCTTTTTTCAAAAAGCCGTAGACGAATTATCAAGCTTAGGAGTAGATGATATAATCCTTGATCCTGGATTTGGTTTTGGGAAAACACTTGAATGCAATTATAAGCTTATTGCAAATCTTGAAAACACAAGAATTAACAAACTGCCAATTCTTGTTGGAATATCAAGGAAATCGATGATTACCAAGGTATTAAACACTACACCCGAAGATTCACTTATTGGGACAACCTCACTTCATACTATTGCATTGTCATCTGGTGCCAATATACTACGCGTACATGATGTTGAAGAAGCAAGACAGGTGGTTAAGATTGTCGAGTTTATGGAGAATAATATATGAACATCGAATAATGAATTCTGAATGTTGAATTTTGAATATCGAATTTTGAAGGAAAATGAACACAGGATCAACATTAATGATTATGTCTTCTATATTCAAAAAAAATAAGAATGAAACTAATACATCGAAATATCACTGACCCATACTTCAATATTGCTGCTGAAGAGTATTTCCTAAAAAATTACACAGATGATATTATTATGTTCTGGCAAAGTAGTCCATCAGTAATAGTTGGAAAGCACCAGAATACAATTGCAGAGGTGAATATGAATTTCGTTAATAAAAATAATATTCCTGTTATCAGAAGAATAACCGGAGGTGGCACTGTTTACCACGATGAGGGAAATATTAACTACAGTATAATTACATCATCAGAAAACAAGGAGAAACTTGTTGATTTCCGAAAATTCACTGAACCTATTATTGGATTCTTGCATACATTGGGATTAATTGCCGTTTTTGAAGGAAAAAACAACCTAACTATAAACAGCAAAAAATTCTCAGGTAATTCGGCTCATGTTTTTAAGAACAGGGTGTTGCACCATGGCACTATATTATTCAACACTGATATTGATAATCTGAAAGCTTCTATTCGGGAAGGCGATTTTAACATTTCTGATAAATCAGTGAAATCCATTAGGGCTAATGTTGCTAATATAGCCGATCAGTTGACGACACCCTTACAAATTGAGGAATTTATAGATAAGCTCACAAAATACTTTATTGATTACTTCAAAATTGAATCTACTATTCAATTAACTGACAGAGATATAACCTCCATCAACGAACTGGTTGAAAACAAATATAAAAGTTGGGACTGGAACTACGGCTACTCCCCTTCGTACAATTATAAACACGAACTTAATAGTATTAAACTTAATATGAGAATTAATAAGGGAATAATAGAAAATATTGATATTGGCGGTAATATAAGTTTTAAAGAAGAAATCTGTGATAGTTTATTAAATGTAAAATATGAGAAAGAGGCAGTTGAAAAAGTTTTCACGTTATATCAAATTAGTGTGGATGATTTAAATCTATATATGATGCTGTTTGGATTTTATTAATTAATTGACTGTTAATCCTATTTACATATACCCATATTTCCCTTATACCTGCTATATTTGCCTTTTCAGTAAAAGAAGTAATGGATAAACTGCAGAACAGACTAGCTGAGTTTAAAAAAGTTTTTGTTGGCGAGATTTTCACCGATAAGTCAACCCGTTTGATGTATGCTACCGATGCGTCTGCCTATCGCGAGATTCCTACTGCTGTTGCCTACCCAAAAAACAAGTCAGACATTATAAACCTCATCCATTTTGCCAGAAAAAACAATACATCTATTATTCCACGAACTGCCGGTACATCTCTTGCAGGTCAGGTTGTTGGTAGTGGAATCGTAGCAGATGTGTCGAAACATATGACACAGATACTTGAAATCAACAAAGAGGAAAAATGGGTAAGGATTGAACCTGGAGTTATATTAGATGTACTGAATCTTGCTTTAAAAGAGCATGGTTTGTTTTTCGGCCCCGAAACATCAACATCAAACCGATGTATGCTAGGAGGCATGCTTGGTAATAATGCATGTGGCTCGCATTCATTAATTTATGGAAGTACAAGAGACCATACATTAGAAGTTGAAGTAATTCTTAGTGATGGATGTGAAGCAATATTCAAACCTCTTTCAATTGAGGAATTTCAGGATAAAATAACAGGCGAGACACTTGAGAATAAGATTTACAAAAGTGCACACGAAATCCTTTCAGATAATAATAACAAGTCTGAAATAAATAAAGAATTTCCCGACAGTAACATACGACGAAGAAACACAGGATATGCTTTAGATTTGTTATTGAAGATGAAGCCTTTTGATTCTGAAGGTGATCAGTTTAACTTTTCAAGTTTATTAGCAGGTTCAGAAGGTACTTTAGCCTTTACAACTGCAATAAAACTAAATTTGGTGCCCCTCCCTCCTAGTAACAAGGCACTTGTTTGTTTACATTTTAATACTATAAAAGAAGCTTTAAAGGCAAATATTTTAGCTCTTAAACATAAACCAGTTGCCATTGAGTTAATGGATAGTACCATACTTGAGCTCACAAAAAAGAACTTAGCACAAGAAAAAAATCGATTTTTTGTTGAAGGCGAACCTGAAGCAATATTAATTGTTGAGTTTGCAGAAGAAGATCCCGAAATAATCAGAAGCAAAATAATCTTAATGGAAACGGAAATGAAGGAAGCCGGATATGGATATCATTTCCCTGTGATAGAAGATTCTGACATAGCTAAGGTTTGGGAATTACGCAAAGCCGGTCTTGGTATCCTCAACAATATGCCGGGTGATGCAAAGCCCGTTGCAGTAATTGAAGACACAGCTATTAACCCTGAGCTCCTACCCGATTACATAGATAAATTTGACAAAATTCTTAACAAGTATAATAAGAAGTGCGTTTATTATGCTCACATAGCTACCGGAGAACTTCACTTACGACCTATATTAAACTTAAAAGATCCCAAAGATGTAAAGCTATTCTATACACTGGCAAAAGAAGTAGCAGAGCTTGTAAAGAGATTTGGTGGTTCCCTGAGTGGGGAGCATGGAGATGGAAGGTTAAGAGGTGAATTTATCCCAACAATGGTTGGTGAACACAACTACCAATTATTCAAACAAGTTAAACAAGCGTGGGATCCTGATAATATATTTAATCCTGGTAAAATTGTTGACACGCCTAAAATGAACACCTTTCTCCGTTACGAACCGGGGCAGGAAACAAGGGATATAAAAACAGTGTTTGATTTTTCGAAAGATCTTGGCATACTGAGGGCAACCGAGAAATGTAATGGAACAGGAACTTGTCGTAAAACAGAAGTAATTGGAGGCACCATGTGCCCTAGTTATATGGTAAGCCGTAATGAGAATCAATCTACAAGAGCAAGGGCAAATTTATTGAGGGAGTTTTTAACTAATTCATCAAAAGCCAACCCCTTTGATTACAAGGAGATTTATGAGGTAATGGACCTGTGCTTATCATGTAAGGCATGTAAGTCAGAATGTCCATCGAGTGTAGATATTGCAAAATTAAAAGCCGAATTCTTACAGCATTATTATGCGGATAATCGTATCCCGTTAAGGACATTGTTAATCGCCAATATCTCCAAAATGAATAAGCTTGGTAGCAATTTTCCTTCACTATTTAACTTTTTTAGTCAAAACTTCATCACTTCCAGGATCACTTCAATTGTTTTTGGTTTTACAACAAAACGCAGGATACCAACCTTAAACAAAACTACGCTCGACAAATGGCATAGATTATACAAGGAAGTACTTAATAAAAAGTCATTTCCTAATGGGAAAGTATATTTATTTAACGATGAGTTCACTCGTTTTAATGATACAAATATTGGGATCAAAACAATATTACTTCTTACCAAGTTAGGATATGATGTAGTTATTCCTGAACATATTGAGAGTGCAAGGACTTATCTGTCGAAAGGGTTAGTTAAAAAGGCCAAGACTATTGCAAACCGCAATATAAGATTGCTTAAAGATGTTATTACTGACATCACACCTTTTGTTGGCATTGAGCCATCTGCCATACTTACTTTCAGGGATGAATATATTGATCTGGCTGATAAAGTACTGGTTGAAAGCGCAGAGAAGCTCGCCGAAAATTCATTTACCATCGAAGAGTTTATTGAAAAGGAGATTAGGTCAGGAAAAATAACAAAGGAGCAGTTCACTGATAGAAAGCAACATATCAAGTTGCACGGTCATTGCCATCAAAAAGCCTTAACTGGAACCGATTCTACCATGTACGTACTAAATTTCCCTGCTAACTATACAGCCGAAGAGATCCCATCGGGTTGCTGTGGAATGGCAGGTTCATTTGGTTACGAGAAAGAACACTACGATATGTCGATGAAAGTTGGGGAATTAGTATTATTTCCGGCAGTTAGAAATAGTGATGAAAGAACCATAATTGCTGCACCCGGAACCTCATGCCGGCATCAAATAGCAGACGGTACAAAAAGAGACTCGTTACACCCTGTGGAAATACTTTATAATGCTTTGGCGATAAAAGAATAATTTATATTTTTGCAGCCCATTAAAAATGGTCTCGTAGCTCAGCTGGATAGAGCAGCAGCCTTCTAAGCTGCGGGTCGCAGGTTCGAGTCCTGCCGGGATCACAGATGAATATAGGCCTAACCTGAAAAGGTTGGGCTTTTTAGTTTAAGATGGAATCAAGTTTACTTGATAACAAACCAGCAGAAAAAGATGTAAAATGTATTGAAGACACAGAGCTAATGGTTGTTAAATCAAAAGACTTAAATGAGTTGTATAATAAAAAGCATTCGTTCGAAACAGGTGGAAGAATAATTGCAGAATCATTATTTAAAAATTGGCATCAAAAACCATTTCGCTAATGCTTGATGATGCAAAGACAAGATACCGAAAACTCATTAAAAATAAACCAACACTATTACAAAGAGTTCCACAATATTTAATAGCCTCTTATTTAAATGTTACACCTGAATCATTGTGTAGAATTAGAAAAAAAATCAGTCAATAGTGTTTCTTACCATAGGTCAATGAAAAGTAGATACACCTCATATTACTTTTGCTTCATAATTATTTTATAAATTTAAAATGTAATATTATGAAGACAGTAATTTTTGTTTTAAGTATCATTTTAACAAGTGTAATAAGTGTTGCACAAGAAAAAACAACTGACAAGAATGTAGTTTTTATTCATGGGGCTTGGTCAACAGGTAGTGTGTGGGGTAACTACAAAACCTACTTTTCAGAACAAGGATTTAATACAATTTCGCCAACATTCAGTTACCATTTAATTGAGCGAAATGATTCATTAATTGACGTGAGTATGGAAGATTAGGTAAATCAAATCCGAGAAGTTCTAAAAACTTTTGAAAATCCACCAACAGTTGATGCTCACTCAATGGGATGTATAATTGCTCAAAGGCTGGCAATGGAAGGAATGATTGAAAAAATGATTTTAATTGCACCACTTACAAATTATGGAATGATGCCACTATCAGAAAGTATTAAATCTGTAAAGTGGAAAAATGAAGTTAAACATTTAAAAGAAAGTTTAGCAAAACCGACATTTGAACAGGTTATTAACGGAATGCTAACCTGAATAATTCATGAAAATTGACAATGAACTAATCAATAGCCATGTCCTTCAGGGCGGGGCTATTGACCCGATAACACTACGTATTCATGAATTAATCGGGCAAAATGCAACTTTCCAAAAGAAAGTTGTATTTTACGGTGATTTAAGAAAATTGTAAAATGGGTTCTGCGATTTTATTTGAATCTGTAAGAAAAAACTAATTTATAAAAATTAATCATTATGAAAAGAACATTACCATTTCTACTGTCATTAATAGTTTTAATCGCAGTAATTGCAAATTCTTCGGAAGCTTGTACGAGTTTTATTTTAAATGCTAAGGATGGAAGTATTATTTATGGCCGAACATGTGAATGGGGAGCTTTTGACGCTGAGTCTGATGTAGTACTTGTACCACGTAATTATTCATTCGTTTCGGATTTAGGTGGAGGAAAGCAAGGGATGAATTGGAAAAATAAATACGGGTTCATTGCTATTAATATGCTACATAAACCTTTTTATTTGGACGGTATGAATGAAGCAGGTCTAACAATAGGCGTGCTGTTTTTTCCTGGTTATGCAAAATACCAATCCTTTGAAGCGGGGAAAGAATCTTCCAGTCTCAATAATGCTGATCTTACTTCATATATTCTAGGTCAGTTTAGAACTGTTGATGAGATCAAAACTAATCTCCCGAATCTTCGGGTTGTATATAATATTGACCTGGAAGAACAATTCAAAGGCACACCGGCCTCCTTGCATTATGTTGTTACAGATAGTAATGGGAATTCGATTGTAATAGAATATGTGGAAGGCATACTACATATACATGATAACACTATAGGCGTTATGACCAATTCACCACCTTATGATTGGCAGATTAACAATTTACGGAATTACTCCCAGCTTACACCATACGGATCAGTACCCGGCACAAAAACTGTTGAAGGTATTAATTTTACACCCTTTGGGGCAGGAGCTGGTTTGACCGGTCTTCCGGGTGATTATACACCACCTTCTCGTTTCGTAAAGGCTTTCTTTTTTACAGAAACATCAATTCCAATGGAAAATGCAGATGCCGCCATAAATCAGGCTTCCCGAATTCTTGATAATTTTGATATTCCTAAAGGCTGTGTTCGTGAAGGGACATTTGATAAATATAGTCTGGGATATACCCAATGGAGTGTTATTGGAGACATCAAGAACAAGAAATACTATTGGTGGACAGAATGGAATCGTCAAATGCGGGTCATTGATCTGGATCAATTGAATTTCGATGGTGATAAGACAATCTCCATCCCTCTTGATGAGGAGCGAGTCGAAAACATTATTGATCGCTCGAAGGATTTTTCAACGAAATAATTAATGGATCAGATATTTAAGTAACCGCGTTGTGAGCTGGTTACGTTGAGTCGAGTATTAATAAAATAACCCATATGAAAATATTTAGAGTATTACCAATAGTAATATTTGCTTGGTTATGCATTTCAATTAATGCACAGGAACAAAAAGTCGGAGCTTCTTCACAAGAATTAGCAAAACAATTGTCTAATCCTGTATCTAATTTAATATCCGTTCCTTTCCAGAATAATTTTGACTTTAATGTTGGACCTAACAAAGGCTTTAATTATACTCTTAATTTGCAGCCTGTAATTCCAGTATCTATTGCAAAGAATTGGAATTTAATTAGCAGAACGATTGTTCCAGTAATTTCACAGAACAATGTTTATGCTTCAGGAGAAAGCGAATTTGGTTTGGGGGATGTGGCCCAAAGTTTATTTTTCTCGCCAAAACAACCAACAAAAGGGGGCATCCTTTATGGTATTGGACCTGTATTATTGCTGCCAACTGCAACAAATGATCTTTTAGGTATTAAGAAATGGGGAATTGGCCCTACTGCTGTTATCTTGAGGATGCAAGGCAATTGGACATATGGAGCTTTGATAAACCAAATATGGTCATATGCCGGAAGTGGTAATTCTGATGTTTCCATTACATTTTTTCAGCCTTTTATTTCTTATTCCACTTCTAATGGAATGTCATACAGCTTCAACTCTGAAAACACACAGAATTGGAATGATGATATGTTTAGAGGATTTGCTTCTGTTATAATCTCAAAAGTCACTCAAATTGACAAACAATCTATACAGTTTGGCCTTGGACCAAAAATGTTTTATGGGAACAATCTTGCTAATCCGGAATGGGGTATTAGAGCAATTATAGTTTTGTTATTTCCTAAATAATATATTTGATAGTAAGGATAATAGAAAATCCTCATGTCGCTTTACCTTTTCATTTTCGCCTATTTTTTAACATTTATGGCTATTTATATTGGCAACTTCAATCTTGGGCATACCTATTCTCATTGTTTTAGGAATTTTCTTTTTAAGTGAAATTAACACAATTTTGATTTTTCAATTATTAGCCTGTATTATTTGTTTCAGGCGGAATTGATAGTGGTTCTCCTGTAAAAATTTCAGAAAAATTGATTAAGAAATATAAATCCAAAATAGAATTGAAAGTTTTTGAAAATAATGGTCATTGGATGATGGAAGAAAATAATTGGAAGAAAAATCGCTATTTTGATGATCCTACCATGTTTATTGCTTTTTATTCCGATTATTAACAATGAGAACTTTCAATTAGAAGGTGTAGTTTTAATTGTCATGGTCGGACTTTTTAGCAAAGGATTTATACATTATGCAATTGCGAAAATATTTGGACCTCTTATATGGGGTAGAGGGTTTTGTGGATGGGCTTGTTGGACAGCCGCAATTTTAGACTGGTTACCTATAAGAAATAAGAAAAAGAAAGTAAACCCTAATTATAAGCGTTTAAGATTTATAACTCTGCTAATCTCAATAGTAATTCCTCTTTATTTAATATTCGTAATGAATTATGATGTTTGGGGAAACTATATTAATAAAAAAGAGATGATTTGGATGTTTGCTGGAAACTTAATTTATTATGCAGTAGGTATTCCGTTAGCTTTCATTTTGAATGATAAAAGAGCTTTTTGCAAATATTTATGTCCTGTATCATTAGTAATGATACCAGCCAGCAAACTGAGTTTGATAAATATTACGCCAGCTGGAAATGAATGCATAGAATGTGGTAGTTGTAATAAAATATGCCCTATGGACGTGGATGTAATGAGTTATATAAAAAATAATAGAAAAGTAACTCACGCAGAATGTATTCTTTGTACCGATTGTCAGGTTGTTTGTAAGAATAAAGCAATATAAAATGACTACTTATAACACGCGATATAAAAAATTGGGATGAAAGTGGTAGTTATGAACGAATTAAAAACAAATAAACAGCATAGTAAACCTGCATAACGGCAGACAGGTTGAAAGATTAATCCTCCTTTTATATCTTTATTTGATCTCTTATTCAATTAGTTAATCTCTATCGGACTATCAATTTTCCTTTTCCGGAAATAACTCGGTTAGTTCGTATCTCAAAAAAGTAAATACCATTTACCATATCATCACGGTTTAAAGAAATTTCTCCTTGAGTAATATTATCAACAGTAAATACAAGCTTACCATATACATCATAAATATTTAATTTATAAGTGTTAGTAGCATCATACTCAAATTTAATTGTTGTACTTTCTTTGAATGGATTAGGAAATATACTGGAAACAATGTTATTATCTTTATCTATTACCGAGTTGATTATTTCTTCAATTTTCCAAATCTTTCCCGTAAACAATCCGGCTACATAAACTTCACCAGTTACATCTTCTCCAAAGGTACTGAAACCTTCACCGCTCCATGTACCATGATTAATAGTAACCCAACTGATTCCATTATAATAAATAGTCATGATCCATCCTCCGCAATAATCGCTTAAAAAATAATGTCCGTCTAATGCCGGGTATTGGCTTCCCCTATAAACTACACCACCAGTAACCGAGCACCCACCCGGAGATCCTGACTGAGAATATTCATAAATTGGAAATACAAAAGCCGAAGCAGGAGGACAACCTGAAGTATTGAATGGATGACTACCTTCATAACATCTCCATCCGTAGTTCTCACCACCAGAGCTAGTTGCAGACTGAAAATCAATTTCTTCCCAGGCATTTTGCCCAACATCAGCAATCCACATATCACCAGTTTGACTATCGAATGAGAATCTCCATGGATTTCTCAATCCAAGTGCCCATATTTCATCTAGGGTAGTAGGATCACCAACAAATGGATTTGTAGCCGGAATACTATATGGACTTCCGTTATCAATATCAATTCTTAGCATTTTTCCCAACATTTCCAGAGGGTTTTGTGCCCGGTTTCCCGGATCGCCACCAGAACCTCCATCACCCATTCCGATGTATAGGTATCCGTCAGGGCCAAAGTCAAGATCGCCCCCATTATGGTTTCCAAAGGGTTGTGCAATAGTCAGAATGTGCAATTCGCTTCCCGGCTCAGCAATATCAGGATTTCCTGAGCTTACCTTGAATCTGGATATCTGAGTATCACCACCTGTTGATTGAGAAGTGTAATTTATATAGAAGTACCCGTTGTTAATATAATCGGGATGAAAAGCCAAACCCAACAATCCTCGTTCACCTCCATCTATTACGATGCTTGTAATGTCAAGGAACGGAACAGGATTGACGTTTCCTCCCTCATCAATGATTTTGATCTTTCCGGCTTGTTCCACAATAAATAATCTGGAATCGCCGGCATTTGCAATATCAACCGGATCACTAAATCCTGTTGCAAATAGGTTGAGGTAAACTTGTTGGCCAAAGGAAGTATTAATAAAAACGATTAATGTTAAGATCAATAAGAAATGGCAGATTTGTTTCATGTGGCAGATTTGTTTCATGTGGCAGATTCGTTTCATATGGCAGATTTATTACTCTTGAATTTTCTAATTATCAATCTATTACTCTTTTCATAATTAAAGTAGCTGATAGCCCAATTAATACCAACAAGTATTTTATTCCTAAATCCACTGATTGACATAATATGTACTATTGACCACAATAACCAGGCCGAGTATCCTGTAAATTTAAACTTACCAATATCGGCCACAGCTTTATGCTTCCCAATTGTAGCAACTGAACCTTTATCTTTATACTTAAAGTTCACTAATGGCTTTTGCTGAATAATGTTCATTAACGTATTAGCCAAATATCTCCCTTGTTGAATAGCCGGTTGAGCAACTTGAGGATAACCATCTGGTGATTCATCCGTTATTACTGCAGCAATATCTCCAATGGCAAACACGTTCTTATAACCTTCAATTTGAAGGTGTTCGTTAGTCTTTAAACGATTTCCTTGTACTATTGCCTTCTTGTCTATTCCTTCAGGAAACTGACCAACAACACCTGCTGTCCAGATAAGGTTTTTTGCAATAATTTCTTTTCCGCTTTTTGTACTAACTGTCAGTCCATCATAGTCAGTCACTACCTCATCTAAAAGGACTTCAACGTTAAGTGCTTTTAAATAAGTTAATGTCATGGTTGAAGCTTTATCAGACATTACGGATAATATTCGTTTTGTTGCCTCTATCAAATAAATTTTCATTATTGAAGATGGATATTCAGGAAAATCCTTTGGTATAATATATTTACAAAACTCTGATAACGCTCCAGCCATCTCAACACCTGCAGGCCCCCCTCCCACTATCACAAAGTTGGTAAGAGCATCTCGCTCAGCAGCATCACAGGTTATTGCTGCTTGTTCAAGATTTTGTAACATCATATGACGAATATTCAATGAATCACGAATATCCTTCATACCCAAACTGTACTCTTCTAAATTTTTCATTCCGAAAAAATTAGTAGCTGTACCAGTGGCAAAAACTAAATAATCATATGTTAAAGTTCCTTTATCAGTAACTATAGTATTGGTCCCTGTTTGAATTTCCTCAACCTCTGCTAATCGGAAAATAACATTCTTATATCCGGTAATTTGTTTCCGAAAGGGGAATAGAATACTATCTGGTTCCAAACCACTTGTAGCAACCTGATACAGTAATGGTTGAAATTGATGAAAGTTATTTCTATCGAGTAATACAACTTGGACATCCTGTTTTTTCAATCCTTCAACCAATGCTAAACCGGCAAAACCTCCTCCAATAATAACCACACGAGGAAATTTTGAATTAGGTAAACAAATAGATGCTCCCGTTGCGCAGGCATCATCATCACAATTGCATGATGTATCGTTGTTCATCTTTATTATTAGTAATGATTGATTATTGATTAATTGGTTGTACTTATAAATTTCCAAACGAACTAAGAATCCTAACTATTGGAAATGGACTTGGTTACAGCGGCTTTTAATTTCTTATCAAGCAATTAACCGTATTCATCAATTGTTTGCTTTGTTCAGGAGAGAACTCTTTTTCAACGAAGCTTTCTGAGGTCCATATCCGCATAGTTTTAACTTCCTTTTTTCGAAAAAATTCTAATTGCTTATCCTTTCCAGCTATTCCTCCAAAATAGAGAGAGAATTTTGAATCACAATTAAATTCTCCATCATTAATTAGATCCAAACGTGTATAATCCCGAAATACGATATTTATCTTGCTGTCAGCTTCAATGCAGCCACCCACTCCATTTACCGTAAAGCTAAAAATAATTGATTTCGATCGTTTTAGTATATTAATTACAAATCCGCTATTATTACCATCATCAGAAACTACTATTGGTTCTTTTGAACCTGTTAAAGATTCGCCAGTCATTTCATCCATTTTAGTTGAGACCAATTCGAAACATTCAACCTCATCCATTACAATGGATTTAGTGACTTGTTTATATTGCCAGAAGCCGTCATCAAATAGTAATACTTTTTTTCCGTCAGTAGTAGTTGCTTCAATTTGTGCAAATACATTGCATGAGGATATTACCAAGATTAAAATCGAAAAGATAGTTTTATTCATTACAATTTTCTTAAAATTTTGATTAGCAAATTTATGAATAATTTCTCTTAAAAGTGCGAATCCAGGTATTAAGTACAATAAACTACTTCACCTCAGCCAAGCCCTCTTTGTATTCATAACCAACTATTTGGAATGAAACACATCAAAAAGTCATAAGTTTTTTGTTGGATTTCAAGATTTCAGTTAGTGCTATACCCATATACCTGACATCTATCCCAACATCTATTAATTTATCCGAGACACAATACATATCAGCACAAGCTTTACACGCATCAAATTTAATTCCAGCAAGCATCATTTTCTTAATTTCTTTCTGAATTTCTTCATTCTCAGAGATAAGTTGCTGTGATGGACCCCAGACAATAAACTCTACATGTTTCCACCAGCCGTTTCGTATAGCCCCTTGGCTATACATAAATACCATTTTATTAGCCACATCAGGATCGCCACTTGTCCATAATATGCAAAGCGTATCTGAGTCTCCGGCCTTAATTTCGTTTTGTCCCATTGCATTAAAACTTAAAATATTAATTACTAAAATTGTGAGTGAAATAAACAAATATTTTTTCATAAAGTATTACTTTAAAATTACGATTAGTTCTTTTTCCAAATATAAGGTTTGAGCCTGGACTTTTTCAAGAATCTCTTTTGAATCTTTTGGTGCTGTCTCAATAGTGTGTATATCGAATTTTTTCATACTTGTTTACCTTAATGCTAATATTGATTTAAAATCCATACAAACTCAATGTTTTAACAATTCGCTGTTTGTCAATTATCTAAGTTATTAATTGTTATCTGTCTGTTTATCTCACACAGCAATAACAACTTTCCCTATGGCAAGTCCTTCGCTAAGATACTGCATTGCTTCAGGAACCTCGCTTAGCGAATAACGCTTGTCTATCACTGATTTAATTTTGCCGGAGTCAATAAGCTCAATGATGTCTTCCAGTCCCTGGTTTGGTTTAATGCCAATAATCTGCATTTTTCTTTTGCTATTCAAGGAAATAAACGCTCCAAAAATCATAGTTTTAAGAATATACGAAACTGAACCACCAACTAAATAATACTTACCTTTAGGACTAAGAATACGTTTGTAATCGAAAACAGAATGAGCAGCTACCAGATCCAGTATTAAGTCATATTGTTCACCGTTTTTAGTAACATCTTCAAGCATATAATCGATAACATGGTCAGCTCCTAAAGATTCCATCATTGTCAGTTTCTTAGTACTGTCAACACCGGTAACTTCAGCTCCTAATAACTTAGCTATTTGAACAGCGAACGTACCTGAACCACCTCCTGCTCCATTGATAAGAACTTTTTGTCCTGCTTGTACTTGTCCGAAATTTTGAATTCCTTGCAAAGCGACAACTGCAGGCTGTGGAAGGGTTGAGGCAAGTTCAAAAGTAAGACTCTCTGGTTTCAGGGTCAATGCATTTTCCGGAGCACAAACATATTCAGCAAACCCTCCCCAGGTTCCCAGTATATCACCAAATACTGCTTCACCAACTTGAAATCGTACTACTTTACTACCAATTGTTTCAATCGTGCCTGCTATGTCAGAACCCAGAATTTTGTTTTTAGGCTTTGTTAGTCCCCACATTCTTGTGTAAAGAGGATCTCCTTTTACAAATTCAACGTCTGAAGCATTTGGTGAAACTGCGTGAACTTTTATTAAAACTTCATCGTCTTTTGGAGTAGGTTTTTGTATTTCTTTAAGCTTAAGTTCGTCTGTAGAACCATACTTTTCATAAACAATTGCCTTCATTCTTGAGTTGATTTGCTGTGAGATTGTATTAATTTCTTATTCTACATAAATTTCACCGATCAGATATAGCTTACATTGTCCGCTAATTTCAACTCTGTCGTTTAAATATTTGCATTGTAAGTACCCTTTACGTTCTGAAAGTTGAATTGCTTTTAATTCCAATTTATCAAGTCGATTTGCCCAATATGGAGTTAATGTGGTATGAGCCGAACCAGTAACCGGGTCTTCATTAATACCACCTTGTGGCGCAAAAAATCTTGATACAAAGTCAACACTATCGCCCTCAGCCGTAACAATTACACCAAGAGAATTTAATTTTGATATTTGGTCTAGCTTTGGAGTTAATCCTTTTATTTGATCTTCACTTCTAAAGACAAACATATAATCCGATCTCCCTTTTAGAACTTCAATTGGTTTTGTTTCAAATCCATTCGTTAGTTCACTAAATGATTCTATCTTTTTAGCAATGTCTACAGGAAAATTCATAACCAGGATGTCTCCTTGTTTTGTCACAGTTAAAGATCCACTTCTTGGTGAAAAGAAGTTTATTATCGTATCTTGATGGTTTTCAAAATTGAATAATACAAAAGCCGCTGCAAGAGTGGCATGTCCGCAGAGATTTACCTCTATTGTAGGAGTGAACCATCTAATTTGGTATTCATTACCGTCCTTAACATAGAAGGCTGTTTCGGAAAGATTGTTTTCCATGGCAATTTGTTGCATAAGTTCATCACTTATCCAACTATCAAGTGGACAAACTGCAGCAGGGTTTCCTGAAAATACTTTGTCGGTAAATGCATCTATTTGATATATTTTCATAATTAACGGTATCTGTCTTTAAAGTTTTTGATATCTGATTTATAGTTGTCTCTATAATACTCCGTTGGAGATTCACAGAGATAAATTTTTGTTCCATCCTCTCTAAAATATTTATTATTAATTGTTGCTTTAAGTTCTACCTTTTTAAACAAGTGAGGCAGCAGACTATCTGGCTGAATATCATTTCCCATAATGAATTCACCCGATGGAATTAAAATCATAAGTGAATCTGATTGTTGGCCGGAAACTTTTCCTAAACTAACTATTAGAAACAATAAAATTATATCACAAATTAAAACCTGTCTCATTCCTCTTAACTTTTAGTTTTGGTATATTTGGCATAATTTCACGCCTACGATTATTATATAGTTTGTGGCGAATTTCAAAGATACAATTTTTCGTTTTGCATATAATGTTCAAAAAATACATGTAAGTATTCTTAATTTGTAAAACAAATAGCAAGCACAACATATTTATAGACAGACCTTTACACATAATCATATGAAGATTAAAGCAATAATCACAGGATCAACAGGAATGGTGGGAGAAGGTGTTCTTCATGAATGCCTTAACCATCCTGATGTAGAATCTATTTTGGTAATTAACCGTCGGAAATGCAGAGTAACAAATTCTAAATTAGAAGAGATAATTCACAAGGATTTTTCAGATTTTGGAAATATAGAAGACAAGTTATCTGGATATAATGCAGCTTTTCTTTGCATGGGTGTTTCCTCCGTTGGCATGAATGAGGAAAAATTCACTCATCTTACTTATGATCTAATAATGGCCTTAGCTCGTCCGCTCTCAAAATTGAACTCTGACATGACGCTTTGCTATGTATCTGGGATTGGAACAGATTCATCTGAAAAAGGACGTATTATGTGGGCAAGAGTAAAAGGAAAAACCGAAAATGATCTATTGAAATTACCTTTCAAGCAAGCTTATATGATTCGTGCAGGAATTATAAGTCCCACAAAAGGACTAAAGCATACTTACAAGTCTTACAAAATAATTAATCCAATATTACCAACAATCAGAATGATATTTCCGAGCTACATTTCATCACTAAAGGAAGTTGGATTAGCAATGATTAATAGTGTAGACAAAGGTTATAACAAACAAATACTTAGCGTAAAAGATATTGTTAAACTAGCCAATTAATTGATATATGCTTTAACCTCAATGCGTTGCCATATTCGGCCATGTTTGGTATAAAATAGAGTTTGTAACGATTGAGTTTCTCACGAAGCTATTGTAGCGAAGATTTCAAAATTCCTTACAGCGATGACGATGAGCTACATTCACTGTTTATTTTTATTAAAAGATACAATTCTATTAAGATTCATTTTGTAACAGAGTATGTATACATCTTGAGGAAGTTTTACGTATCAAACCAACTAAATCATTCATTATTGTAGGCTAAAGGCAATCATATCTGAGTCACTTATAAAAAAAAATGTAATTTAGAAAAATGAATTACAATGATCAGATGGGTGTAAAGCCCATATTTATTATCCTGGTTGACATTAGCGGATATACGAATTTCATTAGATTGCACAAGATGTCACTTCTACACGCCGAGAAGATAATTGGCGAACTCATGGAAAGTATACTGGACGAAGTTGAATCACCCGTAGTGGCACATGAGATACTGGGTGATGCGATTAGTCTTTATGCTTTAGATGATGGGTCTCCTGACATAGCTAATAAAATCTACAGGCAGTTGGAAAAATATTTTTTGGCTTTTCACGAACGGGAGGCTTATCTGCTAAGAGAGTGTGGGTATTGCATTTGCGATGCATGCAACAAGGTCCGCGAACTCAAAATCAAAGCAATTTTACATTCAGGTGAAGCAGTATTTACTAAAGTTCGAGACATTCAAAAGATTTCCGGAGAAGATGTTATTACCGCTCATCGCCTGCTTAAGAATTCGATTGCGTCAGATGAATATATACTTATAACGAACTCATTTCTGGATAGGTGCGAATCTTTCGATGAAACTGATTTTGAGAAACACGGTGAACATTACGAGGGCTTGGGAACTGTAAATGGAATAGTAAGAAATTTCGAAACAGTAGAAGCGGTACCGGATGCGGTTTCTTCATGGAGGAAATTCAAATTCCTGATGAAAATCGAACGTCACATGTTTGCTCGCCTCTTCGGCAAGGTAAAATTGGAATTTAGAAATTTGCCTTTACAAGATAGTAGTGCGTAAGTACTCTAATTATTAGATCGTCTTTAGAAGCTCATTCAAATTTTCACGTCTAGACTTTGAAATTGGAATTTCCGAGCCATTATTTAATATTACAAAACCCCCATCAGATTTTGTTATTCTTAGTATTGATTTTACGTTGACAACATGAGAATTGTGAATTCTAATAAATCCCTTTGCCTTTAACGCCTTTTCAAATTCTCCAATATTTCTTGAGACAACCAATGACTTACTATTTGAGAAGTGAATTATTGAATATCTACCATCAGCCTTTATTCTAACTACCTGATCTAAATCCAGATATTCATGGCCATCGAAAATGGGGATAAGTAATCGATTATTTTGTCCTTCACTAGTTCTATCTCTAGCTTTCTCACTATCTAATTCTTTTTTAAATCTTGCCAAACCAGCTTGTATCTCATTTTGGAGTCGAGTATTTTGCTTTTTTAATATAATAATCAGGGTTAAGGATATCAGTAGGATAAAGACTATAGCAGAGATTATTATCAATAATGTCACAAAATTATATTCATCAAGCTGACCAGTTAGAGCATTGACTTTTTCAGTCAAGACATCAGTTTCGGATTTGAAATTTAGAACTGGAATTGTGTCCATATAATTGTGGCTAATGAGAGAATCTATTTTATTTAATTATCGGTTTATAATGTGTTTTTATCTTTATCATTTTCGGCCTTCGCAATTTTAATCAGTTTCTTCATTCTTAAATATTTGATAATGAATACTATTGAAACAACAATCAGAATAAGTATAAATACAATTAGCAAAGGATGAGCAACACTTCTTCTTACCATATGAGCTACCACAATATCATTTTCTAAAGCTAACTCATCTTTTATTAAGTCCGCTTTAGATTTTTCGAGTTCGAGAAGTAAACTCAAATCAGTCTCTAATGAATCTATTTGTACATTTTCTATTGAATTACTCGAATCTAATTGTACACTTTTCAAAGTACCAATGATACCACTTGCATTTGCAGAGAAACAAATAGTTAAAACTGCAAGAAGTACAACTATATGTTTTAAAGTTTTCATTTTTAATATTTTTAGTTATTAATTCATCTGCAAATCTATGGCAGAGATTAAAACCCACTCAGGTAAAGATACATTCGATATAGATTATGTAATATATTACCCGTTTCATGTAATAACTATTTATCGTATATTTTTATTTCTCCGCATAAATTAAATCTACTGGAGTACACTTCTGACTATAATGGGTTATTGTGATATTCATAAAATTATTTTGATTGAGGATGGTGTTCACTTCTACTACCCTTATATCTCTTAAGAAACCCAACTTGCTAATACTATAAATACTAATTTTTTCCAGCAGGTTAACCGGTTCCGAAAGGTAAGTTGCTAATAGATTCCCTCCTTGCTTTAATACCCTCATTATTTCCGAACTTGCTATATTTATTCCTTCATTATCTAAAAAATCAAAATAACAATATGCAAATACATGGTCAAATTGATTATCTGTATATGGTAAGGTTTCAATTGTACATATGTCTATAGTACAATTATCCTTAATACCCTTCTTCATCCTATCTAGTGCTATTTGTTTCATTTCTTTAGAGAAATATAGTAACTGGTTTCTCCCATTTGGATTTAACTCCATTAATTTATCAAGGAAGAATTCTGTGGGAGGTGCAATTATCAATACAGAACTGAAATCTTTTATTCTGGAAATCTTCACAGATTTGATCCTGGCCTTGCTTTCAGTTAACCTGCTTAACCAATAAAAATAAGGTGTTATCCTCTTATATGACGCCTGGATTAATTCTTTCATATCCAAATTACAATTAATATCGATTATTTAACTTTAATCCTCCTGTACTTTAAATATCTCATTTCTGATTTGATGTAAGCTATGTGCGTGAATAATAAGTGATTATAAAGTGTCAATTTTTTAATTCAAAGAATACCGAAAGGGAATACCGACCCTAATATTACGACTAATCCGTCTGTTTTTTAAGATCATTATTATGCAGCGATGTACTATTATTCAGAAGCATATATTGAAAAACTTGCATATTAGCCCTTGCATAAATATCCATTTCATTAGCTTTCAGTCTGTAATCATCAATATAATTAGTTAAGTCTTTGTCCTTGTAATTATACAATCTTGATTCATTATCCTTACTTAATATTAAAAATTGAGTTGTGTCAAGTACTCCTATCTTATCATCGTCATTAATAATAATATAGGGTCTGCTTTCATTAATAAGGTCAATTCCTAATGTATTGTTAATATAAGGCAATTTAAGCAAACCCATAATTGTAGGAAATATATCAACCTGACCACCGATAAAATTAAATATTTTATTCTCTTTTAGAATCTTAGGGGCATAAAAAATTAAAGGTGTATGAAAGTAATTTAAAGAAATATCATATAGGGCAAATAGTGGTGTACCATGGTCGGCTACAAAAACAAATATAGTATTATCAAACCATTTTTTTTCAGAACTTAAAGAAATAAATTGTTGTAATGACCAGTCAGCGTATTCAACAATTTGCATCTTTTTGCTTTCACTTTTTGGCTGAAAATAATTTGGAATATAATATGGACCATGGTCGCTAGCTGTGACCATTGTAACAAAAAAAGGTTTGTCTAATTCGGATAGTTTATCAATTTCCGGAATGGCATATCTAAACATATAATCATCGGGGACTCCTAAAGTAGTTTTAATTTCAGATAAAGGATAATCTGTTTGACTAATAATATTCTGGAAATCATTTTCCCTTAAAAAACCTTCAACATTATCAAATTGACTATCGTGAGTTGTAAAATATGTTGTAGTATATCCATGTTTCAATAGTGTAGTACTAATACCATCATATTTTTTTATCTGCTTCAAAGGATGTTGCCTGTATAGGCCAGGAAAAGAAAAAAGAGTGCTAAATATCCCATTATAGGTATGTTTGCCAGCGGAATAAATATTCTCAAAATAATATGACTGCCATGAGATACTATCAAGAAAAGGTGTTAAATTATTATCATTTCCATGTCTTTTCATCTTTGCAGCACTCATATTTTCCATTATAATAATCACTATATTATACTTTTGTGATATGTCTGTAGAAGTGTCAGGTAATATACTACGTGCAATTGGAGAATTATATTCGTACTCATCAAAATGAAGATATTTCTGGATATTATTAATTGCCATTTGATTATCCATTAATTGGATAGTTGCATTATCCTCTTTCCTACTATCCAGCCAACTTCTCATTAAAGTGAATACAGGATTTAAGCCAAGTTTATTTAAAAATGAATTATTTGAAAAATATGCTGTTCCAATACTTATAGGGGCCTTTTCTTGAATTCGCCCTCTGATACCCAAAAACATAAGTGCAAGAAAAAGAACAGATACAAGAATATTTGAGAAAAGATTGAGTCTTATTTTTTCTTGCTTTATTCTAAAAACTCTTTTAAGAAAAAAGAAAAATATGATTGTCAATAATAAAAACGGTAGTATGTAAAGGAAATATCTTGACTCTTGTATAATCATTGAGAACACGAAATCTGCATTATCAAGCCATTCAAAAGCACTGATTGACATGCGAGAATAAAATTGATTAAAATATGGGACATCTGCTGCTGATATAAAAAAAGAAATCGTAAACAATATAAAAACCCAATAAAAAATGATGTTTCTTAATATCCGACTTTCTATCCCAAATAAACCAAAAATAAAAATGATTGTTGCGGGCAGTAACAATATATAACTAGAGATAACAATATCAAACCGAACTCCCATTATGAATGCTTGTATGATTGTTGAAAAATCAGCTTCACTAAAATTAATTCTGTCAATTTCACTTAAAAACAGAATTAGTCTAAAAATGAAAAAAACACATATAACAAGAATATAGGTTCTAATTATTAATAAAATATTAGGGAAGTTGTTCGTTTTATAACTCATTTCCTTTTGTTTCTTCAAGAGCGCAGTTGGTCACTTTAATAAAATCCAGAATTGTGTATGGCTGGTACTCAAATGGTTTATAGCCTTTGGTATGCACAAATTTTTTATCTAATAATCAATGATATTTACAATTCTCCAACTACCATCAATTTTTAGCATATTAAGGAAATCATAAATCTTATTATTACCATTTATGATAAATAAGATTTTTACCTGAGCAGCAGTTCCTGCAAAATCAATCTTTTCTATTTTATATTCTAGTGTTTTAAATGGGGGATTATCAGGATCAAAATTCTTAGACCACTGATCAAGTGTAGTTATAACTATACTACTGTCACTTCTTACACCATATAATTTAGCTTCATTTATGCATATCTCTCTAATTAGAGTAAAGTTTCTTTCCTGCAATCCTTGAATATAAAATTGTTCAACTGCCTTTTTGATTATATCTGCTTCATCAACATTTTCAATTGCTGAAGCATAATTTTTATGCAATGCTGATGTATCTAAAGCGTATAAGGATACATTAGCCATCAAGCTGATTATCAATATATTTGTCAACACAGATGTAATTAATAGGTTTTTCATATCAAATTAAAATTAGTTATTAGTTGCGTTATAAAATGATTCCAAAGGTATTTAATTATTACTTCATCCCCGTATTCCTATTGGACATACAGAAACACATATTCCACATATCCTACTATCAATATTAAGTTCTTGCCTTGCTAATTCAGCACACATTTCTTTACACTTATTTGCATTGAAAAAATCATCTCGACGTACATTAATGTTCCATAGTTTTCCATTGGCTGCTTGAGCCGGACATAAGTCAACGCAAATATTACATGACCCACATCTGCTTTTTTCAATAGGAATAGAATCACTATAAGGTTTTTTATTTATCAAAATACTTACTAATCTTAACCGGGGTCCAAACCTACTAGAGATAAACAAATCCGCTTTACCAATCCAACCAAGTCCTGCTCTTGTGGCAACCATTTTATGTGAGATATCAACAGTTAGCGTCTTCGTATTATCAATAAATTCTGTTGAAACTGTAGGATCTATTACTATTGAGTCGATATTAATCTTATAAAGTTCATTTTTTATTTCTACTGCTTTATCTGATAATTCTTTATTAACCTGATTGTAATGTTCGTAATACTCAAGGGTCGGTCCAAACTCAATAGAATCAACAATTTTATCATCCAATTTTTTGCCTATAGATAATCCAAATTGAAAATTTCCAAATTTTTTATCAATCAACCCACTCAAAACGGCAGTCCCATAAATATAATTATCACTGGGAACTAGCTTGTTTTGTAATACACTATCTATCATGTACAATTTCATTTTATGAACACCAACAGTTGAGTTGTAGTCTATTAAAGGTAAACCGTTGTCAAAATGACTCCAAATCCAATGCGGCAGCAATGTTTAGAAATTTCTCTTCTTGATACTACTCTGCAACTAAATTGACTTCAATAGCTTTGAGCAATTATAATCAAGAGTAATATAAAGTCCTTTATTCAACAATTACAAATACGGAACTAAGGAATGATAACCTCAGGTTTTCCAAATCCGATTTCCTCCAAAGGTTCAAGTTGGGTAGCTGCATCACCTACAATTACGTAATACATTTTCGCTGGATCGATATATTTTTGTGCAAGTTCCTTATGACTTTCCATAGTCATGTTTCTAACTATCTCTTCCTGATCTATTACATAATCATCCGGAAGATCGTACATGCTGATTCCTTCAAGCATACCTATAAGAGCACGCAGAGTTTCGAATTTAAGAGCATTTGATTTAATGAGAGCATTTTTTGTAAAAGCAAGATCTTCATCTGTAATACCTTCTCTGTATTGCTCCATTAAGTCCTTAAAAATAGCAACAGATTCTTGCGTAGCATTCGACCTTACACCTGATGAGGCTTTAAACACACCAGGTATATGACTTCCCGAAAAATTGGTTCTTGCGCCGTAAGTGAATCCTTTTTCTTCTCTCAATACCAAGTTCACATAGCCATTAAATGAACCTCCCAGTTTATAGTTCATAACCGTTACAGGATAAAATTCATTATCAGTTCGTGAAAGTCCCAGTCCACCGATATTAATAACTGACTGCTTTGCACCCGGCACATCTACAAAATAGATTTTCGATTCTTGAGGTGATTCAGGTAGTTCGTATTCTGGAAATACAACTTCTTTTGCCTGCCATTTTGCCTCCAGATCTATTAATGAACTCATTACCTTTGCTTTGTCAATATTACCGCTAACGTGAAAACTTGCTACCGATGGTGAGAAATTTGCGTTATAATAATCTTTCAAGTCATCGATTGTAATAGTTGCTACAGTTTCAGGAGTTCCTCGGCTATCAATAGAAAATATGTGTTCATTGCCATATACCAAACCATTAAAAGTTTGACGAGCCAATGTGTTTGGATCAGCTTTCTGCCTTAACAAGCGATTAGTTATTTCCGTTTTAGCCAGGTCAAATTCCTCCTCATCCCAACGTGGTTCTAATAAAATTTCTTCAACCAGGGCAAGTGCCTTGTCATAGTTGCGAGCAAGCGTATTAACATCAATCGAAATTTCATTATTCGATGCATATATAGATATTCTAGCCCCAAGTTTTTCAATTTCTTCCTCTAATTCAAGTGGTGTTTTGTTTTCTGTTCCTTCCATCATAAGCTGTGCAACAAGATTTGCTACTCCTGCTTTTTCCAGTTGGTCGAGGTAATGTCCACCTCTTAATACAATATTAAACCGAACCAAAGGAAGTTCATTATGTTCAATACCATAAACACCCATATTATTGTCAAGCTCTTCAGTCCATACAATCGGTAGGTTAAGCAATGGATCAGGGCCGTCTTCAGGCATAATCGAACGATCCAGGGTAGTTGGCGTAATAACTATCTCTTCTTCTACTTCATCTTCACCTGTTCCAACCTCCGCAGCGTTTGTAATATCTTCTTCCACAATTTCGGCCATTATTGATCCTTCGGCAATCATATCAAGTTTTCCTTTAGGTACAAAGCTTGTCGCGAGATAGGGCTTGCCCTTAACATATTTGTCATAAACCCTCATAATGTCTTCTTTAGTTACCGCTTTTAACTTTTCAATATAGGTACTAAAATATGCCGGGTCGCCCGTATACTCATTGTAGTTTGCTAATTGATAGGATTTTCCAAGAATACTGGTTATGCCGTTATAAAAATTGGTTTCCAAACTTGCTTTAATTCTTTCAACGTCCTCATCGGTTATACCTTCTTTTTCAAAAAGAGCGAATCCGTCAAAAATATTCTCCTCCACTTCTTTTAAGCTAACTCCCTGGTTTGAAGTCACTACAACATTAAAAGTACCTGCAATCTCCTGACTGCTATTATAGGCATACTGACTTGAGGTGAGCTGTTTTTCTTTTTCAAGAATTTTATAAAATGGTGCTTTTTTACCACTCGATAGCACTTCACCCAAATAATCCAGCGGAAAGGAATCATCGTTATACTGCTCAACAGTAGGCCAAATCATACGCAATTGCGATGCGCGTGCAAAATTATCTTCATGATAAACCTTTTTAGTTTCTGTAAGAGTGACCGGCATTGGCAACGGATCAACAATATCATTGCCCTTTTTAATTTCTCCAAAATATTTCTGAATTAGTATTTTTGCCTCATCCACATCAAAATCACCTGCCAATACTAAAGTGGCATTATTAGGGCCATAAAACTTTTGGTGAAACTCTTTCACATCTTCAACAGTGGCATTTAACAAATCTTCCATCTCACCAATTACAGTCCAGCTATACGGATGTCCTTTGGGGTAGAGATTCTTAGCTATTACACCGTATGTATGCCCATAAGGCCTGTTATCAGTAGTTTGGCGCTTTTCATATCATCTTTCAATATTAAATTAATTGTTTTTGCATAGGTTCCGTCTTCAATCCCGGTCAATTCTGTTTCATCAGATTTTTTATTGTAAACCTGTACTTTCTTGATAGCATCGGCCGGTAGATTTTTGGTTGCTACTTGTGGGTCGCTGCCAAAAAATTCTTTCCCGTCAACCAATACATTCTGCACATCTTCACCTTGAGCTTTTATATTACCAGCTCTATCAACCTGAACGCCAGGGAGTTTCTTTAGTAGTTCTTCAGCTGCTGCATCTGGTTTAACCTTATAAGCTCCGGCACCATATTCTATCGTATCCTTTTTAATAACAAATGGAATACGCTCGCCTTTAATCTGTACTTCTGAGAGATTCATAGCAATCTNACTCATAATTAAAGCACCAAGCGTATTTCCTTCCGTTAGCGGCAGGCTTAAGGTTTTATATAGTGATTGGAATCCAACATATGCCGTTTGCAGAATATAATTCCCTGCCTTGATGTTTTTGATCACAAAATGACCTTCAGTATTGGTTATTCCGTAATAAGCCATGGTTGAATCATCGGGATGTAGTAATACTGCAGTTGCATATATAAGTGGGTTACCCGATTCGTCGTACAAATCACCGCTCAATGAAGATTGTTGAGCAATTGCAACTGTACTATACAGGAACAAGCAAATTATTATAATGTTCTTCATAGCTTATTAGTTTTAAAATTAGCGTTGTATTGTCATGGTTACAGTTTTTGTATTCCCACCATGATCATGCCCCATTTCCTTGTTCTTCTCATCAACAATTGCAAGATATTTTTCGCGACTTACCTTTTTTCCTTTTTTAGGTTTCTCCAAATATTTAGCATCAACCTCTCCTAGTTCAATCGATTTTGCTATTATTGTATTGTCGCCTTCATTTGTTTCTACATACAAGATCAAACCGGGTAAATTTCCATACTCACCTGGTCCTGATGAAATTGGGATAGCAGGAGTAAACCAAACTTTTACCAAGCCTTCTTCACCCTCCATGGTAGCTTCCTGACAGGGATAATTCAATATCATTTTTTGGTTTCCTGTAAATTTCCACTGTACTTCCGGAGCATCTGATTCTATCAGAAACACTCTCGACATAAATTCTTTTTGCTCTATAATTTCATTATCCTTTAAGTCTCTATATACAATATCATCTGCATGACTAACCATTATTCTTACCATTCCACCACCTGATTCATGATCCATTGATGACTCTTCAGTCTCCTTTATATTTTGATATCTGGAGGCATATTGATTAAAATAAAGCCTTTTGCTGGAGCGATTTTCTTTTGGAAGCATCGCTTGAATTTCAGGACTCATATTATCAAGATGTATATCGAGTTTCTGAACGGCTTCATATACTACCGAACCCTCATTATTAACCTGATCGTTATCTGACTGTGAAAAAGCAAAACCTAAGATTGCTAAACTGATAATTGTTAAAACTGTTTTCTTCATTTGAGTAATATTTAATTAATAATTAGAATAATTTATTTGCTGCCAAAACTAGTTTTAGAGATGCTACAATAAGGTTAATCCATGGCCAATTAAGGTTAATTAAGGTTAATTGATTGATAATTAATGCTTTTTAGATTATGTTTGCCAAGGCAATCATGAAGAAGAAAACACATAGGAAAATTTCTACAATTGGAATACTGATGATAATAAGTCAGATTCTACTTACCCTGTTTCTTGGTTATTGGGTATATGCTCAGTTCCTTAATCAAAAGCGGTTACTTACCGAAGAAATAAAAAGAGAATTTATGAAAGTTGAGCAGCAAGTTATTGACACGATGCTTGCCAATAATCTAATTAATCCTATTCTCAACGATAGCAGCAATTTTCAGGTAGTTCTTCTAGATTCAACAACTAACATCTCACATAACTATCGTAGTAGCTATAAACTGGGTGGTGATACCAGCATAAAAAAAATTGTACATTTAGCTACTGATAGTATCGAAATAATTGCCACACCTGAATCGTCTGATCCAGTAAAAGAGCTTGGAGTATCTATAATAGATAAGGCTCACAGTCCTAATGTATCCAGCATTACTATCCATAGCGAGCAAGATGCCGACAGCCAGTTATTGCTACAGAGTGTACGTCTGCTGATAAATTCCGTTGGGCAACATGCTCCAAATCAAGGAATCATGAGCTCATTTGTTTATTCAAATGTAGATACATTGTTGTTAAAAAAACTATTCAATAGTTTTATTGAAACAAGTTACGAGGGAATTTCTGTTCAGTGGCTAGGGCCAGATGGTGATGAAACAGCCAATAATTCTCAATCAGGGATTCAAATTCATTGTTCAATGTGTGATACTTGTGATATTTATATAGTTGATTATCACACGTACCTGTTTAAATCAATAAGCCCTCAGTTAGTATTTGCAATACTATTACTGATAATAACAGCTGTAGCATTTCGAATGGCTTATACTAACCTTAAAGACCAACGAAAACTTATTGTAATTAAAAACGATTTCATCTCTAATATTACACATGAGTTAAAAACACCTGTTTCAACTGTTAAAGTTGCACTCGAAGCTTTATTGGATTTTGACAGAAAAAAAGATCCTCAGCGTACAAAGGAATATCTTGAGATGGCACATAGCGAAATGAACCGACTTGATTTACTGGTAAATCAGGTACTAAATAATTCGGCTTTAGAAGATGGGAATAGTTTTATAATCCCTGAAAGTATTGATCTTAAAATTATTGTTAATGAAGTACTTCAGTCATTGCAACCTCGTTTTGAAAAGCAAGACGTTGAGATAAATTTTGAATGTACTAATAACTCCGTTATTGTTGATGCAGATAGTTTACATCTACATGGTGTACTGGTTAATTTAATAGACAACAGCTTGAAGTATTCCACTGCAAAAGCAAAGATATCAGTCAACCTTACCCAAAATGAAAACGAAGCAATCCTTACAATTGATGATAATGGTATAGGTATACCTAGTGAATATATCGACAAAGTATTTGATAAGTTTTTCAGAGTCCCTAATAAAGACAAACACAATGTGAAAGGCTACGGACTTGGATTAAATTATGCTGCCCTTGTTATGCAGCAACATCAGGGTACTATCTCAGTTAAAAATCTCGACGAAGGGGGTTGTAGGTTTACCCTTATCTTACCCAACAAAGTGTAATGAAGAAGAAAATATTATATGTTGAAGATGAACCCTTCTTAGGGAAGATTGTCAAGGAAACAATTGAAGGTAAAGACTTTGAAGTTCTGTTAATAGCTGATGGAGCCTTAGTAATGGATACTTTTAAATCTTTTACCCCTGATATTTGCATACTTGATGTAATGCTTCCAAATGTTGATGGGTTCACTTTAGGACTTCAAATTCGCAATCAATATCCTAAACTTCCTATAATTTTTGTTACTGCTAAAATTGAAACTGAAGATCTGATTAAAGGTTTTGATAGCGGAGGAACTGATTATATCAGAAAGCCATTCAGCATGAAAGAGTTGATTGTGCGCATCAATAACCAACTAGATTTACATCAGGTTAACCAGCAGGTCAGCGACACTAAAAAAGATAGAATTGAACTTGGGAAATTTTTATTTATCAAGGATAAATACGAATTAGTATTAAAAAAGAATGTGAAAAAGCTTTCTTCACGCGAATCTGAAGTGCTTACCATATTGGCTTCAAATCGCAATCAAACCGTCGACCGAAAAACATTGTTGATGGATGTGTGGGGCGATGATTCCTATTATAATTCACGAACACTCGATGTGTATATACGTAAACTTAGAGCCTATCTGGCAGATGATCCACGTATTGAGATTATTACCTTAAAGGGCAAAGGGTATCATTTTATAGTACCCTAACAGCAAGATTATTTATACAAAACAATATCTCACTATTCATACCTCAGCGCACGGGCTGGTACAATGCGTGTAATATAGTATGAAGGGATGATCAAAACAAGTACCGAAACTACTAATGTTCCGAGGTTTAACAAAAGAAAATCCGACAAATGAAGCTCCACCGGAACATAGTTAACATAATACGAGTCGGCTGACAAACTGATAAGCCTATATTTTAACTGAACAAAATAAAATAATAATCCTATAAAATTACCCCAAAACATTCCAATGAGGATTATACCCGAAGCTTTATAGAGAAATATCTTCCGAACTGAGCTGTTATACGATCCAAGTGCTTTTAATAATCCAACCATGCTTGTGCGTTCAATAATAAGAACTAACAAAGTTGAAATCATAGTTATGGTTGCCACTAATATCATCAATGTGAGGATAACTATAACATTCATATCTAGTAGATCTAACCAGTTGAAAATCTGAGGGTACTCATCATAAACAGTAACTGCCGTTAAATTATAAGGTAAAGTTCTATATAGTTCTAAAGCAGTATTATTAATTTCATTCACATCACTTAGATATATTTCGATGCTACCCACTTCATCACTTTTCCAATTATTCAATTTTTGAAGATGACGCAAATCACCTATAATATACCTGCTATCAAACTCTTCAACACCTGTATTGTAAATACCACTAACATTGAACTTCCTACCTCTCGCTCTGATATCATCTTCGTCAATAAACCACATTCGCACATTGTTGCCAACATCTAAATTTAGTTTTTTTGCTATTCTTTCAGAAATTAATACTTCATCAGTTTTTATCGAATCAGCAAAACTTGGGTAATTACCTGCAATCAGATTGTTGACGAGAAATTTGCTGTCATAATTACTGTCAATACCCTTAAGTACGACGCCTTGTATTTGATTACTGGTTTTAATAACCCCGGCTTTTTGAGCAGTAGTTTGTATATGATCAATTTTGCTGTTACCTGATAGTTGCTTAATCAGTTCATCAGTAATTGCAATAGGTTCTCCCTGCAACGAAGAATTGTTATCAAATAGTACTAACTGAATATGCGATGCAACGCCCATAACCTTTTTACTTACCGAATTTTTAAAACCAATAACAATGGCTACAGAAATAATCATAAGAGCAAGTCCTAAAGCTATACTTATAAAGGATATTCTTACAACTGGTTTCGACAGGCTTTGTATTTTCCCAGCTGTTAGGTGGTTGGCTATGTAATATTCAAAGTTCAATGAAAGTTGTATTTTTCAAAGTTTATTTCTTGCAAATATACACTGTAACTAATAAGTGTCTTAAGTTTGAAGAGCTTAAAATACCTAAAGTTGTAATTTAGCGTTTAATTATTCAATATGAATATAAAGTCAATCACGATTATTTTTTTATTGTTCCTCTGGACTTCATTATTAATTTGTCAGACTAACAAAATAGTACTTGTAGAGTATGACGAAATTAATAGCGGTGCATCACAAATAGAAAAATATTTACCATTCTTATTGAATAATAAGATTGCTATTGTGGCTAATCAATCAACATTGGTTGGAAATACGCATCTTATTGATACTCTTCTTTCTCATGGTGTTAATGTTACTAAGATATTTTGCCCTGAACATGGTTTTAGGGGTGTTGCTGAAGCTGGTAAAAAAATACTTGATAGCATTGACCTGAAGACAAAAATCCCAATAATCTCACTTTATGGTTCTCATAAGAAACCGTCTTCTGCTGACCTAGAGAATATAGATTTGGTACTGTTCGATCTGCAAGATGTAGGAACCAGATTCTACACATATATCTCAACACTGACGTATGTTATGGAAGCTTGTGCAGAAAATAAAATCCCGATAATTGTATTGGACAGACCAAATCCAAACGGATACTTTATTGATGGACCTGTACTTGAGAAAGAACATCAATCATTTATCGGACTTCATCCTGTGCCCGTAGTTTATGGAATGACAATTGGCGAATATGCCCGGATGGTTGCCGGAGAATGCTGGATAAATAAAGCAAGTGACATTGATTTATCAGTAATTCCATTAGTAGGCTGGGATCGTAATATGATTGTTAAACTAAAAATGAAACCTTCTCCCAATCTCCCTAATTGGCAATCGGTTTATTTATACTCATCACTATGTTTTCTTGAAGGCACGATAATGAGTATAGGTAGAGGAACTGATTTCCCTTTTCAGGTTTATGGACATCCCGAGTTTATGATTGGCAGTTTTATATTCACCCCCGATAGCACCCAAAGTGCTTCACACCCAAAATTTAAAGGAGTTCCATGCTATGGTGCCAATCTTAGAGGTTACGCCGATAATTACAAACATAATCCTCAACAAATAAATTTAAGTTGGTTAATTGGTACTTATGAAACGATGCGAAAAGACAACAATTTCTTTACTAACTATTTTGAGAAACTTGCCGGGACTGATGAATTAAGGAAACAAATAGTTGCCGGATTATCGGAAGATGAAATTAGAAAGAGCTGGCAGCCTAAAATCGATAATTTTAAAAAAGTAAGAGCCAAGTATTTACTTTACCCTTAGTCCTAATTTTTATAATTTTGCAATAAGAAAAAGTATAATATTGTTAATACAAAGGAAGGTAATTTTCTCCAGACAAAAACAGTTAGAACCACGATAAAATTAAACTATTAAAATGACATTAATAAAATCCATATCCGGGATTAGAGGAACCATAGGAGGTAAACCGGGTGATAACCTTACTCCTATTGATATCGTTAAGTTTACCGCTGCTTTTGCATCGTTGGTTAAAGAAAACAATCCTAAAAAACGATTGAAGTTTGTTGTGGGTAGGGATGCGCGGATTTCAGGTTCATTGGTTGAAAGTTTAGTAAATTCGACCCTAGTAGGGATGGGAATTGATGTTGTCAACACGGGCCTTTCAACAACACCAACTGTTGAAATGGCAGTAATGGATTTAGTTGCAGACGGTGGCATTATTATTACTGCAAGCCATAACCCTAAGAATTGGAATGCTCTAAAACTCATTAATAACAAGGGTGAATTTATTTCAGCTGCCGAAGGAGAGAGGGTGTTGAAACTTGCAGAAGAAGAAGATATTACATTTAGTAATGTCGAAGAATTAGGAAATATTGAAAACAATAGTACTACAATTGAAAATCATATAAACAAGATTATTGCCCTGAAACTTGTTGATAAGGATCTTATTAAAAAAGCGAAATTTAAAGTAGCTGTTGATGCTGTAAACTCAACCGGAGGAATATCTATACCTCCCCTGCTTAGAGCTCTTGGTGTTGAAGATATTATTGAACTAAATTGCAATCCCTCAGGTGATTTCCAGCATGATCCGGAGCCTATTCCCGAGAACTTGCATGAAATACGCAAGTTGGTGGTTGAAGAGAAAGCTGATATCGGTGTTGTTGTAGATCCAGATGTTGACAGGTTGGCACTTGTTATGGAAAACGGTGAATTATTTGGAGAAGAATATACTTTGGTGGCGGTTGCAGATTACATACTGCAAAATAAGAAAGGTAACACTGTTTCAAATCTTTCTTCAACAAGAGCCTTGCGTGATGTTACCGAAAAAGCAGGAGGTAATTACACAGCTTCTGCCGTTGGAGAAGTAAACGTTGTGGAAAAGATGAAAAAGGTCGGCGCCGTAATTGGTGGTGAAGGAAACGGTGGAATAATATATCCTGAATTACACCATGGTCGTGATGCTCTTGTTGGGATAGCCTTGCTACTAACATATCTTGCAAAGAGAAAAATAAAACTCAGTAAATTAAGGTTGGAATACCCTAATTATGTCATTTCAAAGAATAAAATAGAACTTAAACCAGGAATGGAAGTTGCTACTTACTTTGAACGTGTAATATCACATTATAGTAACTACCCTATATCAACTATTGATGGTGTTAAAATTGATTTCCCTGATGGATGGGTTCACTTACGAACCTCAAATACTGAACCTATTATGCGAGTATATGCTGAAAGTACAAGTGTAGAGAAGGCCAAAAAATATGCTACAGAAGTTATTGACCTGATTAAATAATTTATAAAGTAACCATTATTAAAGCTTCAGATTATAATTAAAAGGTATTACTATTAAAGTAAAGATTTTTATCTCTCTTTGTGCACTTTTGAGTTGCACTTTGTTGCCTTTGCGGTAAAAAATTAACCACTAAGTATCACTAAGGTAAACACAAAGAAAGCACAATGGAAAGAATATTCATAAAACCATTTAAATACTAATAATACTTGCAGTTATTTGTCTTTGACGCCTTTGAGATGCACTTCGTTGCATTTGTGGTCAAAACCTGATTAATAAGTAACATCAGGGTAAGTTCAAAGTTGTCACATAAAGAAATTGTTCTTGAGAATTAAATAATAATTATCGTATTTCGGCGCACTGATTAAGTACGATTATTTTTAGTAATTTGCAGCTGTATTCTGTAGAGATGCATTCCTTATGAAAAACAGGTATAAAAAAAAGAAATTCAAAAAGCTGACCTTCATGCTCTCGGAACGGCAGATGAATTCTTTAAGAAACTATTGTAGCGCACGACAAACAACACCTAACAAACTAATAAAGAAAAGCATACGATTCTATATAGAAAAATTCGATAAGTCTGTACCCGATAAATACCATATACAGCATAATCAGCTCGATTTATTTAATAAAGATACAGATACACTATCCATGTTCGAGTAAGCTTGTTTGTGATGAACCTAAGATAAATTTTGCCTAGTTAAAAGTTCCATTAGGATAAAATTTTTCATAGTTTTGTGTTATCTTTTATGAAATTATTCATGACTACCTATCTCGCGATAATTTAATAATATGAAGTTAAAGACTGGAGACAAAGCGCCTGATTTTAAAGGTATTGACGAAAATGGGACAGAAGTATCACTTTCGGATTTCAAAGGAAAAAAAATAATTCTGTACTTCTATCCTAAAGATAACACTCCGGGATGTACTAACGAAGCTTGCGACTTACGTGATAATTATAATATGTGGATCGAAAAGGGATATGAAATAATTGGTGTGAGCCCCGACAATACAAAATCACATATTAATTTTAAAGAAAAACACAAACTACCTTTTACTCTAATATCCGATCCTGATAAAGAAATTATTAAGCAATTCGGTGTTTGGGGATTAAAAAAATTATATGGTCGTGAATATGAGGGTCTTCTTCGTACAACTTTCATAATTGATGAAAACGGGATCATAAGTAACATTTTTGAAAAAGTAAAAACAAAAGACCATACTAACCAAATTCTTGAAACTCTAAAATAAATAGTATATGACCAACAGTAAAGCAAAAGAACATACTGATAAGTTCAGACAACAAAAAATAAAAGCCCTAGAAGCTACACTCGGAAACATTGAAAAGGCATATGGAAAAGGCTCTATAATGAAACTTGGCGATGAAGTTGTTGATGAAGTTGCATCAATCTCTACAGGGTCAATTAGCCTTGACCATGCACTTGGAGTGGGTGGCGTACCAAAAGGAAGGGTAGTTGAAATTTTCGGCCCTGAATCATCAGGAAAAACAACGCTTGCAATGCACATGATAGCAGAAGCACAGAAAAACGGAGGCATTGCAGCTTTTATTGATGCAGAACATGCATTCGACAGGTTTTACGCTGAGAAGCTTGGAATAGATACACAAAATCTATTGATCTCACAACCTGATCATGGTGAACAAGCCCTTGAAATAACTGATAGTTTAATAAGATCTGCTGCTATCGATGTCATCGTTATTGATTCAGTGGCTGCTCTAACACCAAAAAGTGAAATTGACGGTGAAATGGGCGATTCAAAAATGGGTCTCCACGCCCGGCTTATGTCACAAGCATTACGAAAACTTACAGCAAACATCAGTAAAACTGGTACCGTTTGTATTTTTATAAACCAGTTACGCGAAAAAATTGGTGTTATGTTTGGCAATCCTGAAACAACTACTGGTGGCAATGCACTGAAATTTTATGCATCCGTCAGACTTGACATTCGCAGAATTGGTCAGATTAAAGACGGTGATAATATTAAGGGGAACCGTGTGCGGGTTAAAGTCGTAAAAAATAAAGTTGCACCACCTTTTCGTAAAGCAGAGTTTGATATCGTTTATGGTGAAGGTATTTCAAAAATTGGTGAAATTATTGATCTTGGAGTTGACTATGAAATTATTAAGAAAAGTGGTTCCTGGTTCAGTTATGGCGAAACAAAGCTTGGTCAAGGAAGAGATGCAGTAAAATCATTACTAATTGACAATCCTGATCTTACTGATGAATTAGAAACTAAAATAAAAGAGGCTATTGATGCTGATCAATAATGGTACTATTTAAATATTTTATTGCTTTCTTTGTAATTATCGGTGCATTATTTTGGGGATGCAATGATGTAAGTCAAAGAGAAAATAAGACAATTACACCAGAAGCTGACTCTATTACAATTCTTACAAATTTACTGTTAACAGATTCATTAAACGCTGGCTTGCTAGAGGACAGAGCTGAATTATATCTACAAAAAGGGAATATTGATCACGCGTTACGCGATTTACAGGCAGCCCTTGAATTAACACCCGATAATCCAGATTTGTTTATTCTGTTATCAGATATTTATTTTGTGCTTGGACAAACTGATAACAGCATTGCTTCATTAAAAAAATCTATCAGGTTAGAACCAAGAAATACAATTCCTTACTTAAAACTATCTGAAATTTATCTTAAACTCGATGATGCACGTACTGCGATACAATATGCTGATGAAGCGATTAATCTAAACCGTCAAAATCCTGAGCCGTATTATATTAAAGCTATTGGATTAATTGAAAAAAAGGACACTTCAGCAGCTATAATTAATCTTAAAATTTCAGCCAATCTTGATTCGAATAATTACATGGCCAATATGCAACTTGGTGTAATTTACACGAAAGCAAACGATACTATTTCTAAAATTTATTTTAACAACGCATTAAGAGCACGACCTGATGATGAACGTGCTCTTTATTATCTTGGAATGTATTACCAGGAGCAGAGTGAATTTACAAAGGCTATTGAAAAATTTAGCAGAATAACTGAACTTTACCAAGGAAACAAGCGGGCATACTATAATATGGGTTATATATATTTAGTTGAGCTTGAAGACTTTGAAAATGCTAAATTAATGTTTCAGGAAGCCGTTTTAATTAATCCCCGATTTGTTGAAGCAATTTATAATCTGGGTAGAACAATGGAAGCTATGGGCGATTATAACGAAGCTCGTGAACAATATAAGATATCTTTAGAATTGTTACCAAACTATCCATTAGCAGTACAGGGGATGAACAGGCTTGATGATATGCTTAGGCCAAAGTAACATGGTTTACGGACGTAAATAGGTTAAGTAAAGTTTTCTCTTAACTCCTTTAATTCATCAACCATAGATTCACTACTTTCTTTAAACTCTACGAACAATTCTTTAACTCCATCCATATTTTTTTCGGTAGCCATAATTTCAAGCTCTCTTGCACATTGTTCTGCATCTGGAGCTACAAAATTCGCTATAACTCCTTTAATACTGTGCGCATTAAACTTGAGATTGTCACAATCACCTGCTTCAATATCCGCGGCAATCGTTTTTATCCTTTCGGGATACTCTTTTAAAAAGATATCAATTATTTCCAGTACTATTTCTTTATCAAAATATTGAAAATTTTCAATGAATTGTGCTTTGTTAATTGCTCCCATGGGTTATTAGTGTTGCTAAAATAGTGATCAAACTATGACAAAGTTAAAAAAACTTTATTCTTAAGAAAGACAAAGGTAAAATAATTCAGCACCCCTAACTGTTAATGATCATAAACCCAACAAAGTACCCGTTTGATAGGTTAAGAATGAAATAAGGTAAGCAAGTGCAGTTGTATAAACTGTTAAAAACAACGCCCACTTCCAATTTCCAGATTCATTTTTAATAGCAGCAACAACAGCAATACAAGGAAAATATATTAGTATAAACAGCATAAATGATATTGCCACTAATGGAGTAAATACATGCTTGCCTTTGTGAGGGCCACTTTCATAAACCTGGGCTTTTATTTTAGTAACGAGCAATTGAGTATCTTCAACATCACTACTCGATTGATACAGTACTCCCAATGTACTTATAACAATCTCTTTTGCGGCTGATCCTGCAATAAGGCCTATTCCCATTTTCCAATCGAATCCAAGTGGTTTAACTGCTGGCTCAATAAACTTACCAATCTTTCCAATGTATGAGTTTTCTTGCTTTTCACTTAATTTTGTTGAATTTAGTCTCTTTATTGACTGAATGAGTTCATCGTTCTTCTTTTGACTATTTTGCTCTGAGATCTGTGATTTAATAGTTGCAATCTGACCATCATATTTAATATTTATTTCATTGTTTACTGGAAAATATCCAAGTGCCCATACAACAATCGATGCGACCAAAATAATCGTACCCATCTTTCTTAGATACTGCTCACCTTTAAACCATGTTTGCTTTATAACAGCTTTAAGTTGAGGTTTGCGATATGGTGGTAATTCCATAACAAAAGGAACAGTTTCAACCTTGAAAAGCGATTTTTTCAATATCCAGGCAACCATACCTGCCAATATTATTCCAACAAAATAAATTCCAAATAATACACTTCCTCTATAATTTATAAAGAAAGCATTTATCAACAGTATATAAACCGGATATCTTGCACTGCACGACATAAGAGGGGTGATAAGCATTGTCACCAACCTATCGCTTTTATTCTCTATTGTTCGGGTTGCCATTATCGCAGGTACGTTACACCCGAAACCCATTAGCATTGGCACGAAAGATTTACCATGAAGGCCAACCTTATGCATCAGTTTATCAACAATAAAAGCAACTCTGGCCATGTACCCTGATGCTTCCATGACTGTTAAAAAGAAGAACAGAATAAGAATATTAGGAAGAAAAACAATTACGCCTCCAACTCCGCCTAATATACCATCAATTAGCATATCCTTGATCATACCGTCAGGAAGAATTNCTGAGAATAAAGTGCCCAGATACTTAACAAGTAATTCTATCCATTGCATTGGGTAATCGCCAATTATAAATGTGCTTTGAAACGTAATCCAGATTGCTAACAAGAAAATCGGATAACTTAACAATTTGCTCGTAACGATGTTATCAATAATCCTGCTTCGAGTAATTTTGTTATGTTTAGGTGCTTGTTTTAAACTTTCTTTTAACGCCCCTTCAATAAATCCATATTTCGCATCAGTGATTATTGTTTCAACGTTTTCATTCCGTAAACTAGCTATACTTTCGGATTCCGCTAAACTTTCACTTTTTATCTCTTCCGCATTGGTACAGATATTTATTCTTTTAAGCTCTTCTTTATCTTGTTCCAGAAGTTTTATTGCCAGATATCGTGGTGATACTTTATTTGTTAATGCTTTGTTGTCATCGATCCTAATTAAACGCTGTAATTTCTTTATCGATTGTTCAATAATATTACCGTAATTGATGTGTATATGCCTAATTATCGGTTCATTATCATTATAAGCAGAGATTATCTTATCAAACAATTTCTCAATACCCTTTCCTTTTGAACCAACAGTTGGTACCATAGGAATCCCAATCATTTTTGCCAGACTGGAATAATCAAAAGTATCACCTGTTTCAAGGAACTCGTCCCACATATTCAATGCAGCCACAACCTTGATATCCATATCAATAAGCTGTGTGGTGAGATATAGGTTTCTCTCCAAATTGGAAGTATCAATTACATTTAGAACAACATCGGGTAACTCATTCACAATATGGTCGCGAACAAACAGCTCCTCAGGTGTGTAACTTGTAATAGAATAGGTTCCGGGTAAATCAACGATATTAAAAGTATAACCAGCATGTATAAAGTGCGCTTCTTTTGCTTCAACAGTTATGCCTCCGTAATTACCAACTTTTTCTCTGGAATGTGAAGCAAAGTTAAAGATAGTTGTTTTGCCACAGTTTGGATTTCCTACAAGCGCAACGTTAATGACCTTTTTCTTTGATGTTATCGGAGAAATATTTAGTGACTGTTCCATCTGCAGTACACCACTATAATTATTACTTTTTACACCGCTTTTTTCTCCAGTAACAACTTCAATTAAGGCAGCTTCGCTTCTACGTAACGAAACTTCATAACCCATGATATTATATTCAATCGGATCTTTTAGAGGGGCATTCTTTACTACAATTACCTGTTTACCAACAACAAATCCCATTTCAATTATTCTCTTTCGGAATGCTCCTCTACCCTTAACCTTCAAAATGACAGCTTTTTCACCGCTTTTTAGTTCCGAAAGGTTCATAACTTTAATAGTGCCAATTTATTGATGAATAATATTTCGATGGTAATATTTGTACTACAAAGTAATGGATTGACATCCAATATTCGTATACCTATTATTAGGTATTTTAGCGCTAAATAAGAGGGATAAAGGCTTGAGATCTTAGGGTTTATTGACGATGTCTAATAAATTATTAACACATTAATTTACCTTCAAATCATTCTAAATTATCCTTGCTATCAGATTCTTCAACATTATATATCAGATGATGAATTCGAGTGAAGATATTGCCAATACGATAACCCCAATGATTTGCCATCAGTGAACTACATTCACTAATCGCATTTTCTCGAGCAGCAAGATTGTTTTTTTGCATCAACATTATAAAATCCTTCATATCCTGATAAATATCTGTAATGTTCTCTGAAAGACTAGCTTTTAAAGGCTCTGTTTCATTGATGTACTGAGGATCAATAATCCAATATTCATCATCTTTACCAAACTTGTGTCTTAACATTGTAAAAATACTTTCCCATTGTTCTTCAGTTACAAATCGCTCGTTTGCATCAGGATACTGTGGTGCTATATTCGGTAACAACGATCCCTTAAGATACATTAATGGTAGTATGCGCTGTATAAATTCTAGAATAGTCAGTTTATCTTTTTTATCAATCGTTTCGAAAAAGAAACAGAATTCATTCGCAATAGTTGCCATTTCAATAACGGGTTTTGATAAAGTAATATCATCGATAGGTGTATCGCTCATTGTGAATTTTTTTCGTAAGACAGCAACAAAAAGGTGTATAATAATCTCTTTACAACCAGGTAAAATACATACATCTGGTCTTAATCTAATCCAAGTTCAGTTACGTAATTTGCTATTGTTTTATCTAACTCAGAATTTACCCTTGAATAATCAGATTTATTTGCTAAGGGTGCTACTACTCCAAAATAAAACTTAATCTTAGGTTCAGTTCCTGAAGGCCTTACACTTACCTTGCC
>NYYH01000007.1 GCA_002686705.1 Bacteroidota bacterium | reverse complement strand
ACTGCTGTCCTAACATTCGTTAAATATCCTTCATCAAGCAATATTGTATCCAATGCACCAGATAAAATTGACAAAATTGGTGTTTTTGGGACAGGTACAATGGCTCGGATGCAGGTACAATTTTTAAAGAGCATTACGGATTGTATTCAAGTAGTCGTATGGGGCCGTTCAGAGTCAAGTTTGGATAAATATAAAAAAGACATGCAGGAAATAGGTTATGAAGTTGAAGTGACTCAAGACCCAAACAATATCTCGTGCTCTTGCAATTTAATTCTTATGACTACACCTTCTACGGTGCCCCTACTCAATTGCTCAAACTTACGCCCAGGAATGCATATTACGGCAATGGGATCGGACACACATGATAAGCAGGAATTAGAATCAAGAATCCTTAATCAAGCAGACATTGTGGTAACAGATAGCCTAGAGCAATGCAAACTACGTGGGGAAATACATCATGGTTTGAATGAAGGTCACATAAAATTGAACGAGATTTTCGAATTGGGGCAAATAATTCTGGGAAGAAAACAGTTAAGAACTTCAGAAGAACAAATTACCGTTGCTGACCTTACAGGTATAGCTGCCCAGGATATTCAAATAGCCAAAGCAGCATGCAAAGCTTTAGAAGCATATTCATCTTAACTAAAATATTATGACTATAAACTTTCTAAGTACAAGAGGAGGAATTACTCCTGTAAAATTTGATGAAGCAATTCTGCAGGGCTTTGCTCCAGATGGTGGATTGTTTGTTCCAAATTCAATTCCAAAGATTTCAAAAAAACAATTCGAGGACTGGTCCAAACTAAAGTTTACAGATCTAGCATTTGAATTATTATCTATATTTATAGAACGTTCAGTAATTCCTGCTGAAGATTTGGAAAAAATTATTTATGACAGCTTTTCCTCTTTTGCTTATCGAGAAGTGGTAAAAATAGTTCCATTAAATGATTTTGGTAATACATATGTGATGGAACTATTCCACGGAGCTACCCTCTCTTTTAAAGATGTAGCAATGGGTTTTTTAATAAATGTAATGGACTATTTATTAAAGCAAAGAAATCAACACATAAATATTGTTTTAGCAACTACAGGTGATACAGGACCTGCTGCTGCATGGGCTTCAAAAAATAAACAAAATATAGATTGTTGGCCACTTTATCCTAAAGGTATGATTTCTGAGCAACAGGAACGCCAAATGACCACTTTGAATGAGCCTAACGTTCATCCTGTTGGTGTTGTGAATTGTCCTGATGGTGGAGATGATCTTGATCTTGTATTAGCAAAACTATTTTCGAATAATAACCTGAAAAAGAAACTCCATTTGTCTAGTGTGAATTCGATTAATTGGTGTCGTGTAATGGTTCAGGCTGTTCACTATTTTTTTGGTTACTACCAAATTGTAGATTCACTTGATGAAAAAATTGTATTTTCAGTTCCAACTGGTGCATTTGGAAATTTGTTTGGCGGTTATCTAGCCCGTTCAATGGGACTACCTGTTCATAGTTTTATATGTGCCAATAATCTTAATCAAACTTTGCATACTGCCTTTTCTAAAGGAATTTTTGCCAAAAAAGATCTCATAGAGACTAAGTCTTCTGCCATTGACATAGTTGTACCTTATAATTTTTGGCGATTCCTCTATTTCTCAATCGGTGCCGATGGTAATAAATTGAAAGAAATGATGGATGAATTTAGTGATAAAGGAATAATCAAGCTGGATACAACAACGTTAACATCAATACAAAATGGTTTTAAGTCATACTCTATTAATGATAAAGAAACATTTGAAACAATAAGACAAATCTATGGAAATAGTGATTATTTAGTGGATCCACATACCGCAATAGCTATTGCAGCATCTGAACGTTTAAAGAATCAATTCCCTGAGAAATGTAAAATTATGTGTCTTGCTACTGCTCATCCAGCAAAATTTCCTGATGTTATTAAAGATTCATTACAACCAGGTGAAAAACTTCCAGACCAAGCAAAACATCATTCATTAGATAATGCTTCTCAACTCACTGAGAATTTACATATTTTTGATCTTAAATCACTCCAAAACGATCTTATTGATGCAATAGAATTAAATGATAAACGTTGAACCTATTCAAAATTCCAAAACTCTATCAAACTTTTCACCCCAATTAATCAGGTCCAATCCCGCCATCTCAACCAACAACTTCTATCTCATTGAAAAAACTANNNTTNANATCAGNCGGAGNGANGATTCTGAAAGGGTCAACAGNGGATTNACGTTTAAAGAGATGTTTGGATGACATAACAAAGCTNACTTTGTGAGTATCTTGTGTAAGTCAATCGAGTTGTCTGCTGAAATGGTGGANATGGAAATCAAGAAGAATGGTTATTTCAATGAGTTAGAAGTTGTTGGGTGAGATGGCGGGATTGGACCTGATTAATTGGGGTAAAAAGTTTGATAGAGTTTTGGAATTTTGAATAGGTTCAACGTTTATCATTTAATTCTATTGCATCAATAAGATCGTTTTGGAGTGATTTAAGATCAAAAATATGTAAATTCTCAGTGAGTTGAGAAGCATTATCTAATGAATGATGTTTTGCTTGGTCAGGGAGTTTTTCACCTGGTTGTAATGAATCTTTAATAACATCAGGAAATTTTGCTGGATGAGCAGTAGCAAGACACATAATTTTACATTTCTCAGGGAATTGATTCTTTAAACGTTCAGATGCTGCAATAGCTATTGCGGTATGTGGATCCACTAAATAATCACTATTTCCATAGATTTGTCTTATTGTTTCAAATGTTTCTTTATCATTAATAGAGTATGACTTAAAACCATTTCGTATTGATGTTAACGTTGTTGTATCCAGCTTGATTATTCCTTTATCACTAAATTCATCCATCATTTCTTTCAATTTATTACCATCGGCACCGATTGAGAAATAGAGGAATCGCCAAAAATTATAAGGTACAACTATGTCAATGGCAGAAGACTTAGTCTCTATGAGATCCTTTTTGGCAAAAATTCCTTTAGAAAAGGCAGTATGCAAAGTTTGATTAAGATTATTGGCACATATAAAACTATGAACAGGTAGTCCCATTGAACGGGCTAGATAACCGCCAAACATATTTCCAAATGCGCCAGTTGGAACTGAAAATACAATTTTTTCATCAAGTGAATCTACAATTTGGTAGTAACCAAAAAAATAGTGAACAGCCTGAACCATTACACGACACCAATTAATCGAATTCACACTAGACAAATGGAGTTTCTTTTTCAGGTTATTATTCGAAAATAGTTTTGCTAATACAAGATCAAGATCATCTCCACCATCAGGACAATTCACAACACCAACAGGATGAACGTTAGGCTCATTCAAAGTGGTCATTTGGCGTTCCTGTTGCTCAGAAATCATACCTTTAGGATAAAGTGGCCAACAATCTATATTTTGTTTATTTTTTGAAGCCCATGCAGCAGCAGGTCCTGTATCACCTGTAGTTGCTAAAACAATATTTATGTGTTGATTTCTTTGCTTTAATAAATAGTCCATTACATTTATTAAAAAACCCATTGCTACATCTTTAAAAGAGAGGGTAGCTCCGTGGAATAGTTCCATCACATATGTATTACCAAAATCATTTAAGGGAACTATTTTTATCACTTCTGAATCAGCAAAAGAGGAAAAGCTGTCATTAATGATTTTTTCCAAATCTTCGGCAGGAATTTCTGAACGTTCTATAAATAAAGATAATAATTCAAATGCTAGATCTGTAAACTTTAGTTTGGACCAGTCCTCGAATTGTTTTTTTGAGATCTTTGGAATTGAATTTGGAACAAATAATCCACCATCTGGAGCAAAGCCCTGCAGAATTGCTTCATCAAATTTTACAGGAGTAATTCCTCCTCTTGTACTGAGAAAGTTTATAGTCATAATATTTTAATTAAGATGAATTTGCTTCTAAAGCTTTGCATGCTGCTTTGGCTATTTGAATATCCTGGGCAGCTATACCTGTAAGGTCAGCAACGGTAATTTGTTCTTCTGAAGTTCTTAACCGTTTTCTTCCCAGAATTACTTGCCCCAATTCGAAAATCTCGTTCAATTTTATGTGACCTTCATTCAAACCATGATGTATTTCCCCACGTAGTTTGCATTGCTCTAGGCTATCTGTTACCACAATGTCTGCTTGATTAAGGATTCTTGATTCTAATTCCTGCTTATCATGTGTGTCCGATCCCATTGCCGTAATATGCATTCCTGGGCGTAAATTTGAGCAATTGAGTAGGGGCACCGTAGAAGGTGTAGTCATAAGAATTAAATTGCAAGAGCACGAGATATTGTTTGGGTCTTGAGTCACTTCAACTTCATAACCTATTTCCTGCATGTCTTTTTTATATTTATCCAAACTTGACTCTGAACGGCCCCATACGACTACTTGAATACAATCCGTNATGCTCTTTAAAAATTGTACCTGCATCCGAGCCATTGTACCTGTCCCAAAAACACCAATTTTGTCAATTTTATCTGGTGCAAGATACTTAGCAACTATTTGTCCAGCAACTGCTGTNCTAACATTCGTTAAATATCCTTCATCAAGCAATATTGTATCCAATGCACCAGTTTTCTGACTAAACACAAGCATAAGTCCAGAACCTGAGGGAAGATTAAACTTGTAATTTTGATAGAAACCTGAAGCAATCTTAATTACAAAATAATCATCNTCCTTTATGTAACCATACTTTATATGAGTATCTCCAGGTGGATCTTCAAAAACTAACTCTCCAACAGGAGGCGTAATTACATCTCCCACTGAATAAGCAGCAAAACCTGATTCAATAATTTCATCTAAATTGATATCATCTAAGGNTTTTTTGATTTGATCTAATTTNTNGATTTTCACCATATTTATTTTCGAATTAAATTAAATTAAATTTATGNAAANAGTTTATNGAATAAGACAAAACTAATTTATTTCTTATACTGCTAAAATTGATACTGCTTTTTGATGAATGGATTTATCTCCAGCTGCAAGTATTCCTCCTGTCCAATTCAGTGTTACCTCCTCCCCATCCCAATTACTAAGTATACCACCAGCACCACTTATAACTGCAGCATTAGCAAAAAAATCAAATGGTNCAAANGAACTATCAATNGCTAAATCAGTACGCCCACTTGCCAAGAGNCCATANGCAAAACAGGATCCNCCATATTGAACATAAGTTGCTGTTTCACGTATTCTTGTAAATTTATCAAGCTCTTCATCTGACATAAAATCAGGATTACTACATGTCACAAATGCAGATTCAAAGTCCTTACATTTACTTGTACTTATTGATTTCTCATTGCGCATAGCAAAACCATCAGCAACCCCCACCCATCTGTCATTTGTTGCAGGATGATCAATTACACCTAAAAATGGTCGGCCTTTCCAGGCCAATCCAATCAAGGTCCCAAATACTGGCAAACCAGCGATGAATTGTGCAGTACCATCTATTGGATCAAGAACCCAGACAAATTCAGCATCCACATTAATACTTCCAAATTCTTCTCCCAAAATCCCATGATCTTTATATTTATCTCCNATTATGTTTCGAAATGTTTCTTCAATTGATTTATCAAATTGTGTTACATAAGAATTGTCATCCTTAATTTGAATGCTTGGCCTGCTAACAAAAGCTTTGCTTAAAAGTTGTCGTGAAATGTCCGCAAGACCTTCTGCAAATGTTAACAATTCATCGTATGGGGGATAATCATTCATAATATGACCTCTAGTGTGTCAATATTTGATCAAGGAATGCTTTTGTTCTCTCACTTCTAGGAGTTTCAAAAAATACTGCTGGTTCTGCCTCCTCAACAATTTCACCTTCGTCCATAAAAATCACTCTGTCTGCAACAGAACGTGCAAACCCCATTTCATGAGTAACACATATCATAGTCATTCCATCCTTTGCGAGGTCAATCATCACATCCAACACTTCATTGATCATTTCAGGGTCAAGAGCTGAAGTTGGTTCATCAAACAAGATGATTTTTGGTTTCATACACAAGGCTCTCGCAATCGCAACCCTTTGTTGTTGCCCTCCGGAAAGCTGAATTGGATATTTATTAGCCTGTTCCGGAATTTTCACCCTATCTAGATATTGCATTGCTATCTTTATAGCTTCCTCTTTAGATGTTTTTCGTACAAGCCGTTGGGCAATAAGTAAATTTCTTAGTACAGTCATATGGGGAAAAAGATTAAAGCTTTGAAATACCATACCAACTTCTCTTCTTACNGCATTAATATCCTTGGTATTGTCGGTTAATTCATTCCCATCAATAAATATTTGTCCATCGTTGTGACTTTCTAAACGATTCAGACATCGTATAAGAGTAGATTTACCTGAACCAGAGGGGCCACAAATAACAATTTTTTCACCTTTAAACACCTCCATGGTGATATTCTTTAAAGCCTGAAATGATCCAAAATATTTATTTACAATGGACATTTTTATTAAAGGATGATTTTCAGAATTATTCATATTAAGCTTCTCTAATAGTATATCTACTAAGGATCTTTTCAAAAAAACCAAAAAGCTTTTGAATCCCAAAAGTGCAAATCATATAAACTATTGCCAAGGAAATAAATATTTCATAGGGTGCATAAGTCTCAGATACAATAGTCCTTGCGATACCTGTCATATCAGTAATAGTAATGGTGCTTGCAAGAGCAGTAGATTTTAATAAACTAACCACATCATTACTATATGCCGGTAATGCTATCCTGGTTGCAATGGGAGTAGTTATGTAAATAAATTTATGTCTNNNAGACATACCAAGAGCTGAAGCTGCTTCAAGTAAACCTCTATCAACAGCTAATACCCCTCCACGGAGAATTTCTGAAACATACGCACCAGTATTTAGAGTCAAAGCAAGAATTGCACATCCAGTAGGTTCTCGCAATATAGGCCAAAATATACTTTCACGAATGGTGTCGAATTGAGGCAGACCATAATAAATTATGAAAATCTGGACTAAGATAGGTGTACCTCGAAATACGTAAATATAAACTTGGGCTGGCCAGTCTAAATAAAATTTACCACTTAAACGCATAAGTAAAAGGGTTATAGCTAATATAAGACCTAAAAATCCTGACACAAAAAGTAATTTTAGGGTTATTCCAAACCCCATTAACATTTCAGGAAGACTTTCAATAATTAAACTAAAATTTATATTCATTTAGAAATTACAGTTGTTCTTTNACCAAATTTTTCAAGCCCCATAACCGTTAATGTAATAACTGAAGAGAATCCAAGGTATATAGCACCAACAACAATATACATAGTGAAAGGTTTACCTGTTACAGTAATGGCTTGCTTTGCAACAAAAAGAGTTTCATTCAATCCAATAACTGATATTAAAGCGGTATCTTTTACTAGTGATAACATATGATTACCAAATGGTGGCAATGCGATGCGCCACATTTCTGGAATACGGATATAAATAAATGTTTGAAATTTATTCAAACCTAAAGCGTGTGCAGCTTCTACACTTCCTGAATTAACACCTAAGAAAGCACCACGAAAAGTTTCGGTTGCATAGGAACCAACTATTATTGAGATTGCTATAGTCCCAGACCAAAATGGAGGAATATCTATGAATTTTACATCAGGATCAAATACTTGTGCAATGGAAGTTAATGCTAAAGCCAATCCAAAATAAAATAGTAAAATTACAAGTATTTCAGGTGTACCCCTAAATATAACTGTGTAAGCTCCAGCAAATTTTTTTGCAATATTACTATTTGATAGCTTTGCCGCGGCTCCAATTAATCCAAAAAGAATTGTCAACCCAAGCGAAGAGATAAATACTTCTGCAACTACTTTAGAGCCCCAAAAGAAATCATCCCACCAACCAACTAAAGCTTCCAAATTAAATTGCTGTAATTTATTTTAATTCCCAGTCGATTACTTAGATATTTGTATATAGGAGAGAGGCGGCCTGAAAATCCTACCGCCTTTATTAATTGAACTTCTTTTTAATGACCCCATTCATCTTTATGCAATTTAAATGGGAATATTTTCCTGGCGTATGTTTCTAATTCTCCTGTATTTATTAAATATTTTAAAGCATTATTCAGTTTATTCTTTAGCTCTTCTTGCCCTTTGCGCATTCCAATTCCGACTCCAATACCAAAAAACTTTTCTTCATCTACAACTGGACTTTTAAATTCAAATTTAGACCCCTTTGGTTTACTAAGAAATTTAAGGTAGGCTTTCATTGGGTTAGTCATAATAACATCAACACGACCATTTTGGAGATCTAGATACAAGGCTTCGTTACTGTCGTATAGTTTTACGTCTGCACCAGGCAAAATTGTATCAAACCAATCCGAATAGGTGGTTGCTCTTTCTAAACCAACTTTGATACCCTTAAAATTATCTGGAATTGGATTTCCCGAATTATTGAACAAATTCATTTTTATATTTTTAGGTCCTACTAACTGACCAGTAGAAAATCTGTAGGGACCTGAGAAATCAATTGATTTCATCCTTTTTTCTGTTATAGACATCGAAGCAATAACTAAATCAAATTTATTGGCAAGCAACGCTGGAATCATTCCATCCCATTCCTGGCAAACAAAATTTATTTCAGAACCAATAATTCTTGAAACTCCTTTTGCAACATCTACATCATATCCAACCAATTCACCATTTGCATTTTTGTAATTGAATGGAGCATAAGTACACTCCATTCCGACCCGAAGTGTCTCTCCCATTACAAATGTACTCCATATAAAAGTACAGAAAATGATTGAATAAAATTTAAATGAATTAATTTTCATATTATCTCCTTTAGAATTTAAATATTTTAAAAAACTATATGAAATTTTTTTATAATTATA